>NZ_CAXAXY010000116.1:0-8613 GCF_963972885.1 uncultured Pelagibacterium sp.
CTCGTTGATTGGGATGCCTGGTACACAGCGCTCAGGGCACAGGATCTTGTGCTTGTTGTCGATGATGATCTGGAAGGCGATACCTATGCGGATTATCGCTTCATGAGCCGAGGCGAGGCCGAAGGGTCATCTTAGTCCATCGTCTATCGCATACATGTCGTCGTCGGAGAGTCCGAAATGATGGCCGATCTCGTGAACCAGAACATGGGTGACGATTTCGCCCAGCGTGTCGGTATGCTCGGCCCAATAGTCGAGAATCGGCCGGCGGTAGAGCCAGACCCGGTTGGGCATCTGGCCGGTATGGGGGACGATACCATCATCGGTCATCCCGATCCCCTCGAACAGCCCCATCAGATCAAAGGGGCTCTCAAGCGCCATGTCCGTGCAGATTTCTTCGGTGGGAAATTCGGCGATCCGGCATTCGAGGCCGCGTGACATCGATCTGAACGGCTCGGGCAGTGCTTCGAGCGCCTCGACGGCCAGGGCTTCGATATCGTCGAGAGAGGGGGCCGCCAACGGCCCCCATAATTTTGCATCGCCCTGGGACGGCTCAGCCATCAGGCGGTGGGCCACTCGCGGATATCTACGAAATGGCCCTTGATGGCAGCGGCGGCTGCCATGATGGGGGAGACCAGATGGGTGCGGCCCTTGAAGCCCTGACGGCCCTCGAAATTGCGGTTCGAGGTCGAAGCGCACCGCTCACCAGGGGCCAGCTTGTCCGCATTCATGGCCAGGCACATCGAACAGCCCGGTTCGCGCCAGTCGAACCCGGCCTCGATGAAGATCTTGTCGAGCCCTTCGGCCTCGGCCTGCGCCTTGACCAGGCCCGAGCCGGGGACGACCATGGCGTTGACGCGCGGGTGGACCGTGTGGCCCCTAACGATTGCCGCGGCGGCCCTCAGATCCTCGATGCGCCCATTGGTGCACGAGCCCAAAAACACCCGGTCGAGTTCGATATCGGTGATCCTGGTTCCGGCGGTGAGTCCCATATATTCGAGCGCCCGCTTTTTTGAAGCGCGCCGGTTGGCGTCGGCAATGTCGTCGGGATTGGGAACGGCGCCGGTCACCGAAATCACGTCCTCGGGCGAGGACCCCCAGGACACGATCGGGGGGAGATTGGCCGCATCGAGAACCACTTCCTTGTCGAAGTGGGCGCCTTCGTCGGTAAAGAGCGATTTCCAATAGTCGAGCGCCATGTCATAGGCAGCGCCCTTTGGCGCCCGGGGGCGGTCCTTGACATAGGCAAAGGTTTTTTCGTCGGGCGCGATCAACCCGGCACGGGCTCCGCCCTCGATCGTCATGTTGCAGACCGTCATGCGGCCTTCCATCGACAATTCGCGAATGGCCTGACCGGCAAATTCGATGACATGGCCGTTGCCGCCGGCGGTACCGATCTCGCCGATGATGGCCAGGATGATGTCCTTGGCGGTCACCCCGTCCGGCAGGGAACCGTTGACGGTGACGCGCATGTTTTTCGCTTTGGTCTGGATCAGCGTCTGGGTGGCCAGAACGTGCTCGACCTCGGAGGTGCCGATGCCGTGCGCCAGCGCCCCGAAGGCGCCGTGGGTCGATGTGTGGCTATCGCCGCAGACAATGGTCATGCCGGGCAAAGTAAAACCCTGCTCGGGGCCCACGATGTGGACGATGCCCTGACGCATGTCGAGTTCGTTGTAATATTCGACACCGAAATCGAGAGCATTTTTGGCAAGGGTATCGACCTGGATTTTCGAGTCCGGGTCGTCGATCCCGTGCGTTCTGTCCGATGTGGGCACGTTGTGATCGACAACGGCCAGCGTGCGCTCGGGTGCGCGCACCTTGCGGCCGGACAGGCGCAGACCCTCGAACGCCTGCGGGCTCGTGACTTCGTGGACGAGATGACGGTCGATATAGAGAATGGCGGTGCCATCCTCGTTATATGCGACAACGTGGTCGTCCCAGATCTTGTCATAGAGGGTCTTTGCGCTCATCGGGCCGTCAATCCATATCTCGTGAGGTATCCGTACCAGCGGGTACGGTTGGCTGTTTTACGCCCGCAACCCCTGTTGGGTCAAGAGTTGCGGGCCAGGGATCGAAGCGCGGGCGATGGGGCGAGGCTTCAGCCCTTCCTTGCCATTTCCATGGACTCAAGGATCACCTTGCGCGCATCTTCGACGCCGCCGATCCGGTCGATCCTGGCCCATTTGCCCGGCTCGAGGTCCTTGTAGTGCATGAAGAAGTGCTTGACGCGCTCGACCTGGATTTCGGGCAGGTCGGTCACGTCGTGGATGCCGTCATACATGCGGGTGAGCTTGGAAACCGGCACGGCGAGGATCTTTTCGTCCTGGCCGCCATCGTCTTCCATGAACAATACGCCGACCGGGCGCGACCGCACGACGGCGCCAGGCACCAGCGGACGGGAATTGAGCACGATCACATCGAGCGGGTCTCCGTCGCCGCACAGCGTGTGGGGCACAAAGCCGTAATTTCCCGGATAGCGCATGGGCGTATAGAGAAACCGGTCGACAAACAGCGCGCCAGAATCCTTGTCGATCTCGTATTTGATCGGTTCGCCACCCAGAGGCACTTCGATGATGACATTGAGGTCTTCGGGCGGGTTCTTGCCCGCGGGGATCGCGTCGATATTCATTTTGCCGTTCAGTCCTGAACTTTTCGGGGGAGGAGGAGTCCGGCAGCTTTTTGCCTATGGGTCACACCAAATGCAAGGTGTTTCGGGATCGCGGCGCGCGAAGACCTGCTGCCCCCTCCCTCTAGCTTGTGGCCAGATCGCTCAACAGTCCCGCGGCGACCGAAAGCCGTGAAATGGTCAGATCACCGGCGATCAGATCGGCAACGGTTTCGCCCATGCGGGAAATCGTGGCGGCACGCGGTGTCTTCCAGGCCGCGATCCGGTCCTCCACCGGCCCATCGCCGGACGACAAAATATCGGCCGACAGGTCGCGCAGGCCACGGGTGAGATTGGCCAGAGCCCTGTCGATCGCCATGCGGTCGAACCTGTCGGCGGCATCGATCGCCGCGCCCTGTTCGGTCAGCCGGCCAAGCCTGAACATTTCGATCACGGCAAACATCGCCTTGGCGGCATCGAGCACCTCGGCATTGCATTTACGGGCCACCAGCACGGCATCGGGGGCCAGCGAAAGCACAGAGAGCGCGGAAATGGATCGGGCAAGATCGGGCGGCGTGCCGCCGGCTTCAAAGGCCTGCTCTTGGCTCGCGATGGCCTCGGCGAGGAAGGGGAAGACGAGATCGGACAGCGCGGCCCTTATCGTCGATATGCCGGTGCGGTAACGCTCGATCATGTCCGACAGCCCGTCGGAAAAATCCTCATTGCGCAGAAACCACAGCGCCATGCCCACCTGAAGGCCCTGGACCTCTGCATAAAGCGCAAGCTGGGTATCTCCGGAAATGGTCGTGTCGAGCGCATCGATTGCCGCGTTGAGACCGGCCAGATCGAAACTGTCGCGGGCTGCAGCGTAGGCAAAGGCCACGGCGCCCGGTTCGGCAGCGGTGATCGCGGTCAATCGTGTAACGAAAGCGGACCCGCCGCGATTGATCATGGCGTTGGAGAGCACCGTGGCGATCACTTCGCGCCGCAGGCGATGGTTTTCGATGGACTCGGGGTAGCGCGATTTCAGCGTTTGAGGAAAATAGCGGAACAGCTCGCGGGCCAGATAGGGATCGTCGGGAACCGGGGATTTGAGCAAATCGCTATAGAGCGTCAATTTGGCATAGGCGAGCAGCACGGCCAGTTCGGGCCGGGTCAGGGCCTCTCCCCCGGCGGCCCGTTCGGCCAGCATGGCGTCGTCGGGCAGATATTCGACGGCCCTGTTGAGTTCGCCTGACGCTTCGAGTTCATCGATGAAATCGACAAGATCGGGAAAGTCGGCCATGCCCCGCCGCTGGGCGAGCGAGAGCGCGAGGGTCTGGAGATAATTGTTGCGCAGGCAAAGCGCGGCGACCTCGTCAGTCATCTCGGTGAGAAAGACATTGCGGTCTTCCATTGCCAGGGTCCCCGAGCGCACCATATCGGACAGCGCGATCTTGATGTTGACCTCAAGGTCGGACGAATTGACGCCGGCCGAATTGTCGATGGCGTCGGTGTTGATGCGCCCGCCATTGAGCGCATATTCGATGCGTCCGCGCTGGGTGAGCCCGAGATTGGCGCCTTCGCCGATCACCCTGGCGCGCACCGCCTGGGCCGGAACCCGGATCGCGTCGTTGGCCTTGTCGCCCACCGAAGCGTCGGTTTCCTCGGTGGCGCGGATATAGGTGCCGATGCCGCCAAACCACAAAAGGTCGATATCGGCCCGCAGGATCGCCGACATGATTTCGCTCGGCGAGGCGCTGACCCCGGTCAGGCCCAGCAGCGTCTGCATCTGGGGGGAAAGCGGGATGGACTTGACCTGGCGCGAAAATACCCCGCCGCCCTCGGAAATCAGCGCGGTATCGTAATCCTGCCAGCTCGAGCGCGGCAGCGCGAACAGACGCTCGCGCTCGGCAAAACTTTTTTCGATGTCGGGGTCGGGATCGATGAAGATGTCGCGGTGATCAAAGGCGGCAACCAGCCGGATCTTGGGCGAGAGCAGCATGCCGTTGCCGAACACGTCGCCGCTCATGTCGCCCACGCCGGCCACGGTGAAGGGTTGGGTTTGGATATCGATATCGATTTCGCGGAAGTGGCGCTTGACCGCCTCCCAGCCGCCGCGCGCGGTAATGCCCATCTTCTTGTGGTCATATCCGGCCGATCCGCCCGAGGCGAAGGCATCGCCAAGCCAGTAGTCGCGGGATTGGGATATTGCGTTTGCCGTATCGGAAAAGCTCGCCGTGCCCTTGTCGGCGGCGACAACGAGATAGGGATCGTCAGCGTCGCGCCTGAAAATCTCTTCGGGCGGCAGGACCGTATCGCCCACCAGATTGTCGGTCACATCGAGCAGGCTGGAGACGAAAATCTTGTAGCACGCGGTGCCTTCGGCAAGGAAGGTGTCGCGGTCGGGATTGGCCGGCATGAGGCGCGGCACGAACCCGCCCTTGGCGCCGACCGGCACGATCACCGCGTTCTTGACCATCTGGGCCTTGACCAGTCCCAGGATTTCGGTCCGGAAGTCTTCGGCGCGGTCCGACCAGCGCAGCCCGCCGCGGGCAATCGGTCCGCCGCGCATATGGATGCCCTCGACGCGCGGGGAATAGACGAAAATTTCACGCCATGGCCGTGGCTGGGGTATGCCTTCGAGCCGGGTGGCGTCGAATTTGATGGCCAGCGCCGGGCGTGGCTTGCCCTCGACGCGCTGGTAGAGATTTGTCCGAACGCTCGCTTCGATCAGATTGAGCATCCGCCGGATGATCCGGTCCTCGTCGATCGAGACGATGGATTCGAGCCCGGCGGCAATTTCAGCGCGCAGCCCCTCGGCTGCCGCTTCACGGTCGGCGTCGAGATGGGGATCGTGCAGGGTGTGGAACAATTCGACCAGCGCGCGGGCGGTGGCCGGATGGACCGAAAGCGCCGTCCAGATGTAAGTCTGCGACCAGGCGATGCCGACCTGTTTGAGATAGCGTCCCAGGGCGCGCAGGATGGCGACGTCGGTGTGGCCGAGCCCGGCCGTCAGGGTCAGACGGTTGTAGCCGTCATTTTCAACGAGCCCGCTGGAAACCGCAAGGATACCGTCCTCGATGCGTCTTGCGCTTTCGCCCAGATCGATCTCGCTGCCATCGGCGGTCCTGATCGACATGGCGTGCAGAAAGCGCGGCTGCGGCCCGAGCGGGCGTATGGTGAAGGTGCGCTCGTCGATCACCGAAAATCCGAAATTCTCCAGCATCGGGACGCGGGCCGAAAGCGGGATGGGATCGGCGCGGTGATAGACGTTGAGCGTGAGACTGGTGGGTTCTTCGGTCCCACGGTTCAGCCGGACGGCCAGTGGATTGTCGGGGCCCAGCGCCTTGAATACGGCGATATCGTCAAGGGCATCGGCGTGGGAATGGGCCACCTGGTAATCGGCGGAAAAGGCGCTTGCATAATCGGCGATATCGCCCGCATGGGGCGCTGCCGAAAGCAGGCGATCGGCAAAGGTGCGGGTCAGCTCGGAAATTTCGGCTTCCAGCGCCTCGCGGTCGGGGCGCGGAGTGGCGCCGCCATTGCGCCCGATGATGAAATGGACCCGTGCCAGATCGCCTTCGGGAAAATCGGGGGCGAAGGCGGAAACCCGTCCGTCATAGCGGTTGGCGAGATGTTCGCCGATCCGGGCGCGGACATTGGAATCGAAGCGGTCGCGGGGCAGGTACACCAGAACCGAGACGAAATTGTCGAACCTGTCGATGCGCGGCAGCACCCGCACACGCGGCCGGTCGGGCAGGGTGGCGATCACATTGGCGAATTCGAAAAGCTCATCCTGGGAAATCTGGAACAGCTCGTCGCGCGGGTAATTGTCCAGCGTGTTCATGAGCGCCTTGCCGGCGTGCGAACGCGGATCGAAGCCCGATTGGGTCATCACCTGAGCGATCTTGCGCCGGATCAGCGGGACATCGCTGACCGGGGTGGACAGCGAGGCGGAGGTGAACAGGCCCAATATGCGCAATTCACCGGTGATCGTGCCGTCTGGATCGAAGGTCTTGATGCCCACGTAATCCATATGCACGCGCCTGTGCACAAGCGAACGCCGATTGGCCTTGGTGACCATCAGCGGTTCGTCGGTATCGAGAAAGGCCAGATGCTGGTCGTTCATATGGACGTAGCGCGTGCCCTGGCGCAAATAGAGATAATCGGGGTCGCGCAATATGCCCAGGCCCGATCCTTCGAGAGGGATCAGGGTCTGCTCGCTGCCTTCCCCGGCCAGCCGGTATTGGCGCATGCCCAGGAAGGTGAAATTGTGGTCGGCCAGCCAGGCAAGAAAATGGATCGCCTCGGTCAGCGCCTGCTCGCGCATGGCCGGGGGATGGGATCGATATGCGACAACCGCGGTGCGCAGGCGTTCGAGCATTTCGCGCCAGTCAACGACAGCGGCGCGCACCTGCGCCATGGTCTGGGTCAGTTCTTCGGAAATGACCGAGAGCGCCCGGGGGTCGGCGGGCGTGTCGATATGGACCTGGAGCACGCTTTCCTTGCGGGCGCCTTCGGTGTCCTCGATCACCTGCCAGGGAGAGGTGGTATCGTCCACCGCAACGGCGGGATGGGTCATGAACCGGATCGAACCGCCGGCGGCTCTTATGGCCGCCAGGGCCGAATCGACGATAAACGGGGTGTCGGCCGAATAGATGTCGATGATCGTTATCCCCGACACGATCTCGGCGTCGGGGGTCCAGACGCGGATATCGGCCTTGCCCGGAGTGCGTTGGCCGATGTGGGAGAAGGTGGTGGCCAGAAGGTCCTGGAGCGTTTGCGCCGGATAGAGCAGCAGGTCCTGTTCGTCCGCCGAGCGCAGCGCATTGGTCACGAACCGCGCCAGCTGCGGGTTTTCGGACCGCAGCGCGACCAGGCGGTCACGCCAGGGGCGCAGGGTTTCGGTGCTATCGATCATTTCCCGGCGTCCCTCGATATTTCCGGTATGGTGGAGAGCTTAAGCCCTTGACGGCGCAAAGCCAATATCAGCTTTAGGATTCAAGGACATAAGACCATGGTATTTGTCAGCTTCGCTGCCCTTTTCGTGCGCGTGCCGTCCGTCTAACGCAAAGAGCCGGGCAGGGTTGCCCGGCTCTCGTGGCTTGGTGCCCGCTTTTTCTAATGAAGCACGGCCAAGAGCAGCAAGGCGATGATATTGGTGATCTTTATCATCGGATTGACAGCGGGTCCGGCAGTGTCCTTGTAGGGATCGCCCACCGTATCGCCGGTCACCGACGCCTTGTGGGCTTCGGACCCCTTGTAATGGGTCTGGCCGGTCGAATCGGTGAACCCGTCCTCAAAGCTTTTTTTGGCGTTGTCCCAGGCTCCCCCGCCGGCCGTCATGGAAATGGCGACGAACAGGCCGGTGACGATCACACCCAAGAGCATGGCGCCCAGCGCGGCAAAGGCGGCGGCCTTTCCGGCGATCACAAGGATCACCCCGAACACGACGAGCGGTGAGAGAACCGGCAGTAGCGAGGGCACGATCATTTCCTTGATCGCGGCCTTGGTCAGCATATCGACGGCCCGGCCATAGTCGGGCTTTTCGGTGCCCGCCATGATACCGGGCTTTTCCTTGAACTGACGCCGGACTTCGACCACGACCGATTGCGCGGCCCGACCGACGGCGGTCATCGACATGCCGCTGAACAGGAACGGCAGCAAGCCGCCGAACAGCAACCCGACCACCACATAGGGATCGGCCAGCGAGAAGCTGATTTCGCCAACGCCGAAATAGAAGTCGCCTTCCACCGCCTCACCAATGAAATAGGCCAGATCCTGGGTATAGGCAGAAAAAAGGACCAGTGCCCCCAGCCCGGCCGACCCGATGGCATAACCCTTGGTCACGGCCTTTGTGGTGTTGCCCACCGCGTCGAGCGCGTCGGTGTTCTTGCGCACTTCGTCGGGCAGGCCAGCCATTTCGGCGATGCCGCCGGCGTTGTCGGTCACCGGCCCGAAGGCATCGAGCGCAACGATCATGCCGGCCAGGGCCAGCATGGTGACCACAGCAACCCCGATGCCGAACA
>NZ_CAXAXY010000117.1:0-8607 GCF_963972885.1 uncultured Pelagibacterium sp.
TCCTTGCCTCAAATTTAGGGAAGAAGGCGTCCAGAAATCTAGGGGCTATTCAGATCAAGGCGCTGGGCGTCAAGGTCGCGATGGACGATTTCGGGACAGGATATTCTTCGCTTTCGAACCTGCGCGCCTTTCCGTTCGACCGGATCAAGGTCGATCAGTCCTTTATCCGTTCGGTACACGACAACGACCAGTCGGCCGCGATTGTGCGCGCGGTCCTCGGGTTGGGCAAAGGGTTAAACCTGCCCATCCTTGCCGAAGGCGTTGAACGGCTTGAGGAACTTGATTTTCTCAGGGGCGAGATCTGTGACGCCGCCCAGGGGTACTGGTTCTCACGACCCGAAGATATTTCGGCTTTCGAAGATGTCGTGCGCGGCTCGAGAAAAACGATCGCTCCCGACCAGACCGTTGTACCGCTCAGGCTCAGAGCATAGCTCAAATCACTCAGGCTTGTCCTCATAGCCTTCATTGTCGTCTTCGCCGGTGATGCGCGAAAGCGCCTCATCGTCATCGGGTGACTGGCTTTCGATATGTTCGGCAGGATCAAAGCTCGTCGCTGCATCATCGGGGGCGGCCCGGTCCGCGCCTTCCAGCGCGGCGATGGCGGCGTTGACCTCGTCGCGCAGGGCATCGACATCGCTGCCGACATCGGAGGCTTCCAATCCGGCGAGATTATCCGAAATCTCACGCAGCCGATCAACGCGTTCCTCGGCCGGGCGACTTTCGTCATAGAGATAGTCGTTGACCTCATCGAGGCTCATCGGCATCAGCGTGGCCCTGGGGTTCGCGTCGTCACCGAGGGCCTGATCGACCGGGATGACCCGACCTTCATGGGGATGTTCTGCCATCGCTCTTCTCCTTGGCATGATCGTCCAGGACAACGCGACAGGCGCACCTTGGTTGCCGATCATTCTAGAAGTGAAGGCCGCTCGTCCTCGAACTCCAGGGCTTCGATCTTTTCGCCACGCCGCGTCACCTTGCCGGTCGAAATCAGAATGTCGTCGATATCCTGATTGGCCTGCCGGAAATGGGTCTGGAGCTTGTTGACCCGGTCGTTGAGGCGTCCGACGTCCCCCAGAAGCGCCACGACCTCCTTCTGGATGATATGGGCCTGTTCACGCATCCGTACGTCGCGCAGCAGCGCCTGAATCACCTGGATGGACAGCATCAGGAGCGAGGGCGACACGATCACCACCCGGGCCCTTGCGGCTTTCTGCACCACGTCCTCGAACCGTTCGTGCAGATCGGCAAAGATCGATTCCGAGGGCACGAACATGAAGGCGGTATCCTGGGTTTCTCCCGCGATCAGGTATTTCTCCGAAATCGCCTTGATGTGCGTTGTGCAATCGTTGCGAAATCCGGTCATGGCGGCGCGCACCGCCTCGGGGGTCTCCGCATCGGTGATCCGCTGCCAGCCTTCGAGGGGAAATTTGGCATCGATCACCAGCGAGGGCGCATCGTTTGGCATGTGGATCAGGGCATCGGGCCTCGAATTGTTGGAAAGCGTGACCTGAAATTCATAGGAATTGGGCGGCAGCCCATCGGCAATGATCGCCTCCATACGCCCCTGACCGAAAGCGCCGCGCTGCTGCTTGTTGGATAGGATCGATTGCAGTGAAACGATTTCACCCGAGAGCTGCGTGATATTTGTCTGCGCCCTGTCGATCACGGCAAGCCGTTCGTTGAGCTTGGTCAGTGTTTCATCGGTCTTGGTGCGGGTCTCGGTCATCGACTGGTTGACCCGATGCGAACTGGCGTCGATCCGCTCGGTCAGGACCCGCGCCAGATCGGAGGTTCGCGTGCCGAAAATTTCACTCATGGTCTGCATGCGGCCGGTCATTTCCGACTGAATGCGCATCATGTCGGCCATATGCCGCTCCATTTCACCATTGCGGGCGGCACCGATCGCTGCCTGTTCCTCGCGCTGCCGCGCAGCGCGGGTCTGCCCGATCAGGACGATAATGAGCCCGAGCACCGCGATCGCCAGCCCGCCGGCAAGCGCTTCGAGGACGGTAATGGGCGTTCCGCCGATGTCAAAGAGCACTGTTTCCATAATGTTCTTGTTATCTGATTCGCTGCTTCCCATATCCGCTTTGCTTGACCGGTGTGGTGCACCTGCATTAACCAGTGCGTCACACACCAATTCCGAGATATTTGAATGGCTGTACGCGAAATCCTCATCCTGCCCGATCCTCTGCTGCGCAAGGTGGCCGAGCCTGTCGAGGCGTTCGATGAAGACCTTAAAAAGACCGTCGATGACATGTTCGAAACCATGTACGACGCGCCCGGCATCGGGCTGGCCGGTCCCCAGATCGGCTATATGAAGCGTGTCGTGGTGATCGACCTGGCCGATGAGGAAAATCCGGACTCCGGCAAGATCGCCATGGTCAATCCCGAAATCGTCGGCCTGAGCGAAGAGACCGAGGTGTCCGAGGAGGGCTGCCTTTCGATCCCCGAGATGTATTACGAGGTCGAACGGCCCGCCGAGGTCACCGTCAAATATTTCACGCCCGAAGGCAAGGAAGTGACCCGCCATGCCACCGGCCGTCTGGCAGTCTGCATGCAGCATGAGATCGATCATCTCGATGGCGTGCTCTATATCGACTATCTTTCGCGCCTCAAGCGTGACCGCGTGAACAAGAAGTTCCAGAAAAAGGCCCGGCTCGCCAGCTGATCTGCGCGCCTTCAACTCGTCTCGAAATCGAAGGGCAATCCGATGCGCGTCGTCTTCATGGGCACCCCCGATTTCGCCGTGCCCACGCTGACCGAGATGGTCATGCGCGGCCATGAGGTGATCGCGTGTTACACGCGCGCACCAAAGCCGGCCGGTCGTGGTCAGTCCGAACGCAAATCGCCGGTGCATCTGGCGGCCGAAGAGTTCGGCATTCCGGTGTTTACGCCCAAAAATTTCCGCGATCCCGCCGATATCGCAACTTTTGCGGCGTTGGGCGCGGACGTGGCGGTGGTCGTGGCTTACGGCCTGTTGCTCCCTCCCGCGGTACTCGAAGCGCCGGAAAAAGGGTGCCTCAATCTGCACGGTTCGCTTTTGCCGCGCTGGCGCGGTGCCGCGCCCATCCAGCGCGCCATCATGGCCGGGGACGAGCGCACCGCAGTATCGGTGATGAAGATGGAAGAGGGGCTCGATACCGGCCCGGTGAGCCTCCTCGATTTCATTTCCATCGGACCCGACATGACGGCCGGCGAACTCCATGATGAAATGATGCGCACCGGCGCGGACCTGATGGGGCGGGCGCTGTCGGCGCTTGACCGTGACGCTCTCGAATTTACCGCTCAGCCCGATGATGGCGTTACCTACGCCAGAAAGATCGAGAAGGCCGAGGCGCGGATCGATTTTTCGCGGCCGGCACAGGAGGTTCACAACCATGTCCGGGGCCTTTCGCCGTTCCCAGGTGCGTGGTTCGAGATCGAGCTTGGCGGCAAGCCGGTGCGAGTCAAGGCATTGCGCTCGAGCCTGGCCGATGGGCAGGGCAATCCGGGCACTGTGCTCGACGGGCTGACGATTGCCTGCGGGGAGGGCGCCGTACGGTTCAAGCAGGTGCAACGTGAAGGCAAGGGGGCCATGGACGCCGAGGCCTTTCTGCGCGGCGCGGGCGACCTGACCGGCCGCTCGGTGGGCTGATGCCCCGCTACAAGCTGACCATCGAATATGACGGAACGCCATTCGTGGGCTGGCAACGCCAGGCCGATGCGCTTTCGGTGCAGGAGGCGATCGAGACTGCCATCGAGGCTTTTTCCGGCGAGGCGGTGCGCACCCAGACAGCGGGGCGTACCGACGCGGGCGTTCATGCCAAAGCTCAGGTGGCCCATTTCGATCTCGAACGCGATTGGGACCCCTTTCGCGTGTCCGAAGCACTCAATTATCACCTCAAGCCCCATCCCATCGCCATTTTGGACTGCCAATTGGTTAGCGAGGATTTCGAAGCGCGCTTTTCGGCCAAAGCGCGCCACTATCGCTATCTGATCCTCAACCGCCGTGCCCGGCCGGCGCTGGAAATCCACAAGGTCTGGCATGTTGCGGTGCCGCTCGATGCGGCGGCCATGCATGCGGCGGCGCAGACCATCCTGGGCCGGCATGACTTTACCACCTTCCGCTCCGCCCAGTGCCAGGCCAATTCGCCCCTGCGTACGCTCGACAGGCTGGACGTAAGGCGCGAGGGCGATCTGATCATCATCGAGGCTTCGGCGCGCGCTTTTCTGCATCATCAGGTGCGCTCGATGACCGGGTCGCTCAAGCTGGTCGGCGAAGGACGCTGGCCGGTGGAGGGGCTCAGGGCTGCGCTCGATGCACAGGACAGGTCGCGGTGCGGGGCCATGGCTCCATCCTCCGGGCTCTATCTGATGGCGATCGATTATTAGCCCAGGGGAAGCTGGGCGAGGATAAATATCGCAAGGATCAGGGCAAAGACCTGCGCGGCCAGCACCATCACGATTTCTCCGCCACCCAGCGCCGCGACGAGGCGCAGAATGTTGACCTCGGCGACGAATGTGGCGATGGCGATGGCCACCCACAGCGTGAGGATGATCGCGACGAGCGTTTCGCCCGCCGTGGGGCCAAGCATCAGCGCGCCAACGAAGGCAAGGCAAAAGGTTGCTGCGACGAGCCCTCCGACCGCGATGGCGTTGACCCAGTTGCTGGCAACCATGACCGGCCGGAAGGCATGCAGCGCATCAAGGCGCGGCAGGCTGATCCGCAGCGCGACGAAGCGGGCAGCGACAAGGGTGCCGATGATGAAGAGTTGGCCGGTGGGTGACATGGTTTGCCGGACGGCGGCGCCCATTCCCGTAATGGCCGTAAAGACGACAAAGGCCACAATCAGGGCAATGAAGCTGCCGGCCAGCCCGCGCTGGGAAAAATCGAACCGGGAAGTAGCATCACGACGCCCAAGCACCAGGCGCAACATGCCGCCGACGGCCCGGCCCGCCTCTTCAAGCAGCGTCAATCCGCGCTCTGCCACGCCCGATCAGAGCTCCGGTGCGGGGACGGGGCCATAAAGCAGACCCACGGCAACAAGCGCGATGAACATGCCAATGGTCTGGACGACGATGAGCATGATGATCTGGACGACCGTCATGCCGACGACCAGCCTTGCATTGTTGATGCGGGCGAGAAAGCCCACGATGACTGCCAGAACCAAAATCAGCTCGGCGCTGACCGTGACCAGCGCGACAAAGGCCAGCACGATCGAGACGATGGCGTTGACCCAGTTCTCGACCGTGACGAAGGCGGTGAATTTTTCGGTCAATCCCGTCAGGCGCAGGACCACCCATGAGGCGCTCATGATGCCGCCATAAAGCAGCGCGTTCTGAACCAGCGCGGCAAAGGTCGAAATGCCCGATCCGGCCGGGGCAACGAGCGCCGAGATGAGGAAGGTGACGACCACCGAGACCAGCAGCGCAACAAAGCTCGAGGCGAGCCCGCGCATGTCGGTGAAGAAATAGCCCGGCGCGTCACGCCGCCCTATGATCAGCCGCCAGGTTCCGCCAAAGGCAGAACGGGTTTCTTCCAGAAGGGTCGGCTGGGCTTGGGACACGAAAAAATGGCTTTCTAAAAGGCGTTGACCAACATGTAGAGGGCGATCGGCAGGACCGCAAGCAGCACGAACAGCGCCAGCCCGTATCCGATGGAAGGAGCGAGCGACAGCCCGTTGGCCTGCGCCAGCCGGAACCCCAGAATGCCGGATATCGCGAGAATGGCACCAGCGAGAGGAAGCCCGATCAGCGCAGCAAGTCCTTCGATGAGCTTCATGATCGCGATGAGATAAAGACCCGGTACCATCAATTTGGCACTCGAGCCCGAAAAGCTTGTGATCCGGGTCACGGCCAGGGTGGCAATCATCAGGGCAAACAACGCCAAAGCGTGCTGGATGACGATGAGCAGCATGGCAAAGGGCGGCGGGAAGCCCAGCCGCAGCGTGGCGAGAACGATGGCAATGAGAACAGCCCCGCCAAAAGCCACGAGCCCTGTATTCATACCCTCGGCATCGAGACGGAAATGGCGCTCCCAGTCGGGCTGCCGGCCCAGGATCTTGGACCAGCCCGATACGGCCTGTTTGAGCGTCTCGATCATCAGGCGGGTTCTCCCAAGAGGAATTTTTCGACGTAAAGCGCATAAAATTCGGCCAGCCGCTCGACATCGGCCACAGGAACGCGTTCATCGACCTGATGCATGGTCGCCCCGATCAGGCCGCATTCGACGACCGGGCAGTAAAGCGAGATGAACCGTGCGTCCGACGTTCCGCCAATGGTCGAGAGCTGCGGGCGAATGCCGTTGAACGCTTCCATCACATCGCACAGATGGGCCACATGTCCCTCGGGCTGGGAGACAAAGCACCGCGAGATCGGGCCGATCTGTTCAAATGCGATGCTGCAGCCGCGCATGTCGACTTCGGCGAGGCGGCGGTGGATTTCGGCCAGCAGCGTTTCGCCCGTCCATGTGTCGTTGAAGCGGACGTTGAAGCGCAGGGTGGTGCGCTCGGGGATGACGTTGGAAGCCGGATTGCCGGTGTCGATGGAGGTGACTTCGAGATTGGTCGGCTGGAAGTGCTCGGTGCCATCATCGAGGGGCACATAGAGCGCTTTTACGATGTCGGCGGCGACCGGCATGGGATTGTTGGCCCGCTGGGGGTAGGCCGCGTGCCCCTGTTTGCCGATCACGGTGATCCGGCCCGAAACCGAGCCGCGCCGCCCGATCTTGATCGAATCCCCGAAAGTCTCGAACGATGAGGGCTCGCCGACGATGGCGAAATCGTATTTCTCGCCTTGTGCCTCGGCCCATTCGAGCAGCTTTTTGGTGCCGTTGACCGCATCGGCCTCTTCATCGTTTGTGATGGCGAGCGAAACCGTGCCTTTCTCCAGCGCACCGGTTGCGGCCAGTTGCGCCATGGCACCGCAAAAAGCGGCGACCCCGCTTTTCATGTCGGTCGCCCCGCGGCCCCACATGACGTCGTCGACGATGGCGCCCGAAAACGGATCATGGGTCCAGGCGGTGGCATCACCGGTGGGCACGACATCGGTATGACCGGCAAACAGCAGATGCGGGCCGGGCTGACTGCCCTTGCGGGTGGCATAGAGATTGTCGACGGGGTAGGAGCCGTCGCCCTCGAATTTGAGCCGCGTGCACACAAAACCGAGTGGTGAAAGAAAGGCTTCGAGCACGTCGAGCACACCGTCTTCGACCGGGGTGACCGAAGGGCGGCGGATGAGATCGGCGAGCAGCGGGACGGCGGGATGGGTCATTGTCGCTAATCGCGCAGCAGGTCGTTGATCGATGTTTTCGAGCGGGTCTTTTCATCGACGCGCTTGACGATCACCGCGCAATAAAGATTGGGGCCGGGTTCGCCATTGGGGAGCGGCTTGCCCGGGAGGGAACCGGAGACGACGACCGAATAGGGCGGCACCTTGCCGTAGAAGATCTCGCCGGTCGTGCGGTCGACGATCTTGGTCGACTGGCCGATGAAAACGCCCATGGAAATGACCGAGCCTTCGCCAACCACGACGCCCTCGACGATTTCGGAGCGGGCGCCGATAAAGCAATGGTCCTCGATAATGACCGGGCCGGCCTGCAAAGGCTCGAGCACCCCCCCGATGCCAACGCCACCGGACAGGTGCACGTTCTTGCCGATCTGGGCGCAAGAGCCGACGGTTACCCAAGTATCGACCATGACGCTCTCATCGACATAGGCGCCCAGATTGACGAAGGACGGCATAAGGATGGCGTTCTTGCCGATGAAGGCCGAGTGCCGAACGATGGCGCCCGGGACGGCGCGGAACCCGGCGGCACGGAACTGGGTCTCGCTCCAGCCGGAAAATTTGGACGGCACCTTGTCCCACCACTGCGCGCCACCCGGCCCGCCGGGAATGGCTTCCATGTCGTTGAGGCGGAAAGAGAGCAGCACGGCCTTTTTGAGCCACTGATTGACCACCCATTCCCCGTCGGCTCCTTTTTCCGCCACGCGCGCCTGTCCCGAATCGAGCAGTGCGAGCGCCTCGTTGACTGCATCGCGGATCGCGCCAGTCGTCTGGTAATTGACGGTTTCGCGGGCTTCGAATGCGGCATCGATGGTTGCGGCAAGCTCACTCATGGACATGGGGATTGCGGGCCTTTTAGTCTTTAAACAAGGAAGGAAGAATTCGGCGCGGACCTTAACCGAAGCGCATGGGAGGGGAAACCCATATTCGCCGCGGATTGGGCGGCGGATCGGCCTGGGGTGGGCAGATCGAGAGGATCGGGAAGGCCCCTCACTCGCCGCTTCGCGTCAGAGATTGGGAAAGGCCCCCTCACCCGGACCTGCGGTCCGACCTCTCCCCCTGAGGGAGAGGTGTCTCGCGGCGCTTGCGGCCATCCTTACCTCTCCCTCAGGGGGAGAGGTCGGCGCGATGCGACGGGTGAGGGGGCCTTTCTTGATGGCATGCCAACACCTCCGACGGCGAGATTGCCTCGGGCTATGATGGGTTAGACGGCATGGGGCGATGAACGCTCCGCATTGAAATTTGTATATATGAAGCGATCATCGCCCCATGCATCCGGGATTTTGGGCTTATGGCGGCGTCTCGGGCTGGGGTTTGTCGGGATGACACCATCGCTGGTGC
>NZ_CAXAXY010000118.1:0-8450 GCF_963972885.1 uncultured Pelagibacterium sp.
TGCGCGCGCAGAACAGGCCGTCACGCTCGGGCTTGAACGTACGGTAGTTGATGGTCTCGGGCTTTTTGATTTCGCCGTACGACCACGACAGGATCTTTTCCGGGCTCGCGATATTGATCTTGATCTGATCGAAAGTCGGCGCAGCCGCCTGCGAGTTGAACGGATCCATGACGTGCTGATGATGATTCATCGTGTCTCTCCTTGGGACCCGGACGGTGCAGCAAATCCATTGCGCACCGCCCTAATGGGCCAAAAGCATCGGTTCATATGGGAGCGGCGGATTATTCCGCCGCGTCCGCAGGAGGTGCGAGTTCGGGATCGCCACCGGCCTCGTCATTGTCCGCTTCGATATCGGTCAATTCGACATTGAGACCGAGCGAGCGGATTTCCTTGACGAGAACGTTAAAGCTCTCGGGGATCCCTGCCTCGAAGGTGTCATCACCACGCACGATGGCTTCGTAAACCTTGGTCCGGCCGGCAACGTCGTCCGACTTGACGGTCAGCATTTCCTGCAAGGTGTACGCAGCGCCGTAAGCTTCCAGCGCCCACACTTCCATCTCGCCGAACCGCTGTCCGCCGAACTGAGCCTTGCCACCGAGCGGCTGCTGGGTAACCAGGCTGTATGGACCGATCGAACGGGCGTGGATCTTGTCGTCCACAAGGTGGTGCAGCTTGAGCATGTAGATGTAGCCCACGGTCACCTTGCGGTCGAACTCTTCACCGGTACGGCCGTCATAGAGCGTCGATTGACCCGAACCGTCGAGCCCTGCCCTTTCGAGCATGGTAACGATATCGGCTTCCTTGGCCCCGTCGAACACGGGGGTCGCAATGGAAACGCCCTTGGAAAGCTGCTGGCCCAGACGGACGATGCCGTCGTCGTCGAGATCGCCGACATAGTCGTCGCCCTCGTAAAGCCCGCTGATTTCCTTCTTAAGCGGCGCGACGTCCTTGGACTGACGATAGGCGTCCATCATCGCATCGATCTTGCGGCCCATTCCGCGAGCCGCCCAGCCAAGATGGGTCTCGAGAATCTGCCCCACATTCATGCGCGAAGGCACGCCCAGCGGATTGAGCACGATATCGACATGCGTACCGTCTTCGAGGAACGGCATGTCCTCGACTGGCATGATGCGCGAGATAACGCCCTTGTTGCCGTGACGTCCGGCCATCTTGTCGCCCGACTGCACCTTGCGCTTGGTCGCGACGAACACTTTAACCATCTTCATCACGCCTGGCGGCAACTCGTCACCGCGCTGGAGCTTATCGACCTTGTCGATGAACCGCTGTTCGAGCAGGCGACGGCTTTCGTCGTACTGGCCCTGCAGGGATTCGATCTCGCTCATCAGCTTGTCGTCTTCGACGGCAAACTGCCACCACTTGGACCGTGCATGGGCATCAAAGATGGAGTCGTTGAGCTTGGTGCCGGCGACATAGCCCTTGGGCCCGGTCGTTGCGGCCCGGCCGAACAACATCTCCTTGAGACGTGCATAGACGTTACGGTCGAGGATCGACTGTTCGTCGTCACGGTCCTTGGCAAGGCGTTCGATTTCCTCACGCTCGATCGCCATGGCACGTTCGTCCTTGTCGATGCCGTGACGGTTAAACACCCGCACTTCCACCACGATACCGGCATCCCCGGGAGGGATGCGCAGCGAGGTGTCGCGGACGTCGGAAGCCTTTTCACCGAAGATGGCACGCAGAAGCTTTTCTTCCGGTGTCATCGGGCTTTCGCCCTTGGGCGTGATCTTGCCCACCAGAATATCGCCAGCCTGCACCTCGGCACCGATGTGAACGATCCCGGCCTCGTCGAGATTCTTGAGCGCTTCTTCCGAAACGTTGGGAATATCGCGAGTGATTTCTTCCGGTCCGAGCTTGGTGTCACGGGCCATCACTTCATATTCCTCGATGTGGATCGAGGTAAAGACGTCGTCCTGAACGATCTTTTCCGACAGCAGGATCGAATCTTCGAAGTTATAGCCGTTCCAGGGCATGAACGCGACGAGCACGTTACGGCCCAGGGCTAGATCGCCCAACTCGGTCGAAGGACCATCGGCAATGATGTCGCCGGCCTGAACATGATCGCCCACGACGACCAGCGGCCGCTGGTTGATGCAGGTCGACTGGTTCGAACGCTGGAACTTCATCAAATTGTAGATGTCGACGCCCGACTTGGAGGCATCGTTTTCTTCGGTCGCGCGAATAACGATACGGGTCGCATCCACCTGATCGACAATACCGGTACGCAAGGCGCCAATCGCGGCGCCCGAGTCACGCGCCACAACCGATTCCATGCCAGTGCCCACGAACGGGGCTTCAGCACGCAGAAGCGGTACAGCCTGACGTTGCATGTTCGAGCCCATCAGAGCGCGGTTGGCGTCGTCGTTTTCCAGGAACGGAATGAGCGATGCGGCAACCGAGACCACCTGCTTGGGCGAAACGTCCATCAGGTCGACCTGCTCGCGCGGGGTGAGCGAGGGCTCACCGGCGTGACGGGCCACGACCAGTTCGTTGACGAACTCGCCGCTGTCGCTCAGCGTGGCATTGGCCTGTGCGACGTGATGCTTGGCCTCTTCCATTGCCGAGAGGTAGACGACTTCGTCGGTCACCTTTCCGTCCACGACCTTGCGGTACGGGGTCTCGATGAACCCGTACTTGTTGACACGCGCAAAGGTCGCCAGCGAGTTGATAAGACCGATGTTGGGGCCTTCCGGCGTCTCGATCGGGCAGATACGGCCATAATGGGTCACGTGAACGTCGCGGACTTCAAAGCCGGCGCGTTCGCGCGTCAGGCCGCCCGGCCCAAGCGCCGAAAGACGGCGCTTGTGGGTGATTTCCGAAAGCGGGTTGGTCTGATCCATGAACTGGCTGAGCTGGGACGAACCGAAGAACTCGCGCACCGCGGCCGCTGCCGGCTTGGCGTTGATGAGATCCTGGGGCATCACAGTATCGATCTCGACCGAGCTCATGCGCTCCTTGATGGCGCGCTCCATGCGCAGCAAGCCAAGGCGATAATGGTTTTCCATCAACTCGCCGACCGAACGCACACGGCGGTTGCCGAGGTTGTCGATGTCGTCGATATCGCCCTTGCCGTCACGCAGTTCGACCAGCGTACGGACGACCGCCACGATGTCTTCCTTGCGCAGGACACGCATGGTGTCGGGTGCATCGAGATCGAGACGCATGTTCATCTTCACGCGGCCAACCGCGGACAGGTCATAACGCTCGCTGTCAAAGAACAGCGAATTGAACATGGCTTCTGCGGTATCGATGGTGGGCGGCTCACCGGGACGCATCACGCGGTAGATGTCGAACAGCGCGTCTTCACGGCTTTCGTTCTTGTCCACGGCGAGCGTGTTGCGGATATAGGCGCCAACATTGACGTGATCGATATCGAGGATCGGCAGTTCGTCAAAGCCCTTATCGACCAGCGTAGCCAGTACCTTCTCGTCGATTTCGTCGCCAGCCTCGGCAAAGATTTCGCCGTTGGAAAGGTCGACGATATCGCGGGCCAGGTACATGCCGTAGACGTCTTCATCGGTGGCCAGCAGATGAGTCACACCAGAATCAAGAATCTTCTTGGCGGCGCGTGCCGTCAGGCGCGCTCCACCTTCGTGAACCACGTCACCGGTCTTGGCGTCGATCAGATCGTAAACGGGCTTTGTGCCCTTCATCTTTTCGACGTCGAACGGCTTGTTCCAGCCCTTCTCACTCTTTGTGTAGGTCTGGATGCCGTAATAGGTATCGAGGATTTCTTCCGCATCAAGGCCCAGGGCCTTGAGCAGCGACGTCACCGGAATCTTGCGGCGGCGGTCGATACGCGCATAGACGATGTCCTTGGCGTCGAATTCGATATCGAGCCAGCTCCCGCGATAGGGAATGATACGCGCGGCAAACAAGAGCTTGCCCGACGAATGGGTCTTGCCCTTGTCGTGATCGAAGAAAACGCCGGGCGAACGGTGCATCTGGGAAACGATGACGCGCTCGGTCCCGTTGACAATAAACGTGCCGTTCGACGTCATGAAGGGCATATCGCCCATATAGACGTCCTGCTCCTTGATGTCCTTGACCGAGCGCGCGCCGGTGTCTTCATCGACCTCGAACACGATCAGCCGCAGCGTCACCTTGAGCGGCGCGGCAAAGGTCATGTCGCGCTGGCGGCATTCCTCGACATCGTATTTGGGCTGCTCGAATTCGAACCGAACGAATTCGAGAGACGCGGTATTGGAAAAATCGGTGATCGGGAAAACCGACCGGAAGACCGACTGCAGGCCTTCGTCGGCCCGTCCGCCCTCAGGTTCATCAACCATCAGGAACTGATCGTAAGATGCCTTTTGCACCTCGATCAGGTTCGGCATCTCCGTGACTTCACGAATTGACCCAAAGGACTTGCGCACCTTGCGGCGCCCGTTGAACGTGGTAGCCATGTACCCGTTTCCTCTCGTCTGGAATGTCTCGGAGGCAGCTGTTCAAAGAATCGACAATCAGCCGTCGGTTCTTTGAACAGGTGCCCTTTATGACTTGTGTCTTTTCTGGCGATACCATCCGGCCCGTGGTGGCCTGGACCGAACATCCGCCTTGTTCCGCAACTTCCGCCCTGCCCTATAATTCCGGGTGGCGTCCACGCTCCGCTAAGCAGGAGGCGGGGAAACAGGGTGGCCCATGGGCCACCCCGCAACAGATAAGTTGAACTACTTGAGTTCGACCTTGGCGCCAGCTGCTTCGAGCTTTGCCTTGATGTCGTCGGCTTCCGCCTTGTTGACACCTTCCTTGACAGCCTTGGGAGCGCCTTCGACGAGGTCCTTGGCTTCCTTCAGGCCGAGGCCGGTGATGCCACGGACTTCCTTGATGACGTTGATCTTTTGATCACCAGCGGCGGTCAGAACAACATCGAATTCCGTCTGCTCTTCAGCAGCGGCGGCAGGTGCAGCGCCGCCAGCGGCAGCAACGGCAACAGGAGCGGCGGCAGAAACGCCCCACTTTTCTTCGAGCATCTTGGAGAGCTCGGAAGCTTCCAGGACGGTCAGTGCAGACAAATCGTCTACGAGCTTTGCAAGATCAGCCATTTGATCAGCCTTTTCTTTTCAACTTTGGTTTCAGTTTGAACCGTGGATGGTCGCGCCGCCTTATGCAGCGCCCTTTTCCGAATAAGCGGAGATAACGCGGGCGACAGAAGCGCCCGGTTCCTTGGCCAGACGCGCGATGTTGGTCGCAGGCTGCGTGAGCAGACCGGCGAGCTTGGCGCGCAGTTCGTCCAGCGAAGGCAGATCGGCCAGAGCCTTGACGCCATCGGCGTCCAGTCCGGTCGAACCCATAGCGCCGCCGAGGATCACGAACTTGGAATTCGTGTCGGCGAACTTCTTGGCAATACGAGGTGCCGTGATGGGGTCTTCCGAATAGGCAAGAACCGTCGGACCTGTCAGAAGGTCCGAGATATCCGCGGTTTCGGTATCTTTAAGAGCGAGCTTGGCAAGGCGGTTCTTTGCGACCTTAACCTGTCCACCGGCCTGCTTCATCTGCACACGCAGCTTTTCGAAGTCAGACACCGACAGACCGGCATAGTGAGCGACGACGACCGCGCCCGAGCCGGCAAATGCCTGCTGGAGCGAGGAGACGACCTCAGCTTTTTCCGCTCTATCCACTGCTACTCTCCACGAGTTAGGCCCGATCCCACATGGATCGAACCCGTTGCAATAAGCTGTCCCAGTATCGGGGCAGCGGTGCAGTGCCTGTAAACCGGTCCAAGGGGCGCGCCCCAAAAGCCAGTTCGGTTCAAACCAAAACGAGCGCATTTCTGCGAAAATCTCGTCCGGTCATCACCCCATCTATTGGTGGCCACCGGGAGCCCCCGGCAATTAGGATGGCAAGCCGCCATCACCACACAGTCTCGGACAGGACTTTACCCAAAAGGGATTTCGTCCCTTTTGGGCATCTCGGGCGGCCGGAACCGCCCGAAATCGGCTTTTCGTCAGCCCTACAGGACCGACGAGGGATCGACATGGACGCCAGCGCCCATTGTCGAGGAAACGGCGACGCGCTTGACGTAGGTTCCCTTGGCGCCCGCAGGCTTTGCCTTGGAAACAGCATCGGTCAGCGCCTTGATGTTTTCGACGAGCTGAACTTCGGTGAACGAAGCCTTGCCCACACCGGCGTGAATGATACCGGCCTTTTCGACACGGAACTCCACTGCGCCGCCCTTGGCAGCCTTGACGGCTCCGGCGACATCAGGGGTCACGGTGCCGACCTTGGGGTTCGGCATCAGGTTGCGCGGGCCCAGAATCTTGCCCAGGCGCCCAACGAGCGGCATCATGTCCGGGGTCGCAATGCAGCGATCGAAATTGATGTTGCCCTTCTGGATTTCCTCGGCGAGGTCGTCGGCACCAACGATGTCAGCACCGGCCTTCCTGGCCTCCTCGGCCTTGGCATCCTTGGCGAACACGGCGACGCGAACGGTCTTGCCCGTGCCGTTGGGCAGGTTGACGACGCCGCGAACCATCTGGTCGGCGTGGCGCGGGTCAACACCCAGATTCATTGCAACTTCGACGGTCTCGTCGAACTTTGCCGTTGCGCGCTCCTTGACCATCTTGATGGCCTCATCGACGCCATAGAGCTTCTTGCGGTCGATACCGTCCCGAACCTGCTTGGTGCGCTTTGCGATCTTGGTCATGTCCGATTACCCCTCAACCTGAAGGCCCATGGAACGGGCGGACCCGGCAACCATGCTCATTGCGGCCTCAACGGTATCGGCGTTGAGATCCTTCATCTTCTTTTCAGCGATATCGCGCAGCTGGTCCTGCGACAGGGTGCCGGCGCTATCGTGACCCGGGCGCTTGGAGCCCGACTTGAGGCTGATCGCCTTCTTGATGAAGTAGGTGACCGGGGGCAGCTTCATCTCGAAAGTAAAGCTTTTGTCCGCAAAAGCGGTAATGACGACCGGGATCGGCGCGTTCTTTTCCATCTCCTGCGTGGCCGCATTGAAGGCCTTGCAGAATTCCATGATGTTCAGACCGCGCTGGCCGAGGGCCGGCCCGATCGGAGGAGACGGAGTTGCGGAGCCGGCAGGCACCTGCAACTTGATATAACCGATAATCTTTTTTGCCATGCTTCGTTCCTTTCAATAGACCGCCAAAACGGCCATTTGGTGACGGTGTGGTCCGAGGTTTGATCGATGGATGGCAACCATCGCCCTCTCCCACACATCATTCGCCCCGCTAACGGGACGCATCCGGTCAGACCTTTTCGACCTGACCGTATTCCAGTTCGACCGGCGTAGGCCGACCGAAAATCGAAACTTCGACCTTGAGGCGTGCGCGCTCCTCGTCGACTTCCTCGACGACACCCGAAAAGCTCGCGAACGGACCGTCGGAAACCCGCACGTTCTCGCCGACCTCGAACGAAACCGAAGGCTTGGGACGATCGACGCCCTCCTGCACCTGCTGGAGGATGCTCATCGCCTCCCGTTCCGAGATCGGCTGCGGCTTGTTGTCCGCGCCAAGGAACCCGGTGACCTTCGGTGTATTCTTGATGAGATGGAACGTCTCGTCGGTCAGCTCCATCTTGACCAGCACATAGCCGGGAAAAAACTTGCGCTCGGCGTCAACCTTGCGGCCACGACGCACTTCGGTGACCTTTTCGGTCGGCACAAGAACGTCCTCGAACAGATGATCGAGGCCCTTTGAGACAACCTTCTGTCTGATGTCTTCTGCAACCTTGCGCTCGAAGTTCGAATACGCCTGAACAATGTACCAACGGTTGGCCATACTGCTTTTTTCGCTCCTGATCCCGCCGCTTCGCTTTAGCGAATGGACAGTATTAACCCGACAAAGAACTGGATGATCTGATCGGCGGCCAGAAAGAACAGGCTCGCGAAGATCACCATGGCCAGAACCATCGCAGTCGAGATCAGCGTCTCGTTGCGGGTTGGCCAGACAACTTTCCCGACCTCCGAACGCACCTGCTGAAAAAACGTAAAAGGATTAGTCCGGGCCATATACCGCTCGATACCTGGTGTTAAATCTGGGGCTTAAGTCCATAAGCAATCGCCGCGCGAGTCGCATCGCACGGCCAAGAGTGGCCTATTTAGTCTCTGGAGCGCTTCAGCGCAAGACCCGCGACCATCTTTTTTGGCTGCTGCGAACCGGCGTAAAATGGGCGTGAGCGCCGGGTACGCCGGGTGTCAGATCGCACTATCCCGCAAGTGGGAACTGGCAGGGGCGGAGGGACTCGAACCCACGGCCCTCGGTTTTGGAGACCGATGCTCTACCAACTGAGCTACACCCCTGTGCCGAGCCATGGTCTAGTCGAGTTGGTTTTCCAGCGCAAGAGCCTGTTGCAATCACAAGACAAAAAGAAAGGGCGACCCGAAGGCCGCCCCTGAATTCCAGCGAAAATCGAAGCGGTTAAGCGACGATTTTGGAGACGACGCCGGCGCCGACGGTGCGGCCGCCTTCACG
>NZ_CAXAXY010000119.1:0-8286 GCF_963972885.1 uncultured Pelagibacterium sp.
GGGGAAATGATGCCTTCGTGCTCCATGCGTTCGATCAGTGTCGCGGCCTTGTTGTAGCCCACCGAAAGCCGGCGCTGAATGTAGGAGGTCGATGCCTTCTTGTCGGAGAGCACGATATTGACGGCCTTGTCGTAAAGCTCGTCGCCCGATCCGCCGAAGCCGCCGTCTTCGTCGATGCTGCCCTGGCCGTCATCGTCTTCGGCGGTTATCGATTCGAGATATTCGGGCGTACCCTGGCTCTTGAGATGGGCGACGATGTCCTCGACTTCGTTGTCGGCCACGAAGGCGCCATGGAGTCGCTTTATGCGCCCGCCACCGGCCATGTAGAGCATGTCGCCATTGCCAAGCAGCTGCTCGGCCCCCTGCTCGCCCAGGATGGTGCGCGAATCGATCTTGGAGGTCACCTGGAACGAGACGCGCGTGGGGAAGTTGGCCTTGATGGTGCCGGTGATCACGTCGACCGAGGGGCGTTGGGTCGCCATGATGATGTGGATGCCGGCGGCGCGCGCCATCTGGGCCAGCCGCTGGATCGTGCCTTCGATGTCCTTTCCCGCCACCATCATCAGGTCGGCCATTTCATCGACAATGACCACGATGAAGGGGAGCGGTTCGAGATCGAATTGTTCGCTCTCAAAGATCGCTTCGCCGGTTTCACGATCAAACCCGGTCTGAACGGTGCGCGTGAGCACTTCCCCCTTGGCGGCCGATTCGGCAACGCGGGCGTTGAACCCATCGATGTTGCGCACACCGATCTTGCTCATCTTCTTGTAGCGGTCCTCCATCTCGCGGACGGCCCATTTCAGCGCGACGACCGCCTTGGCGGGGTCGGTGACGACTGGGGTCAAAAGGTGTGGAATGCCGTCATAGACCGAGAGCTCGAGCATTTTGGGATCGATCATGATGAGCCGGCACTGTTCCGGGCTCATCTTGTAGAGCAGGGAGAGGATCATCGTGTTGATCCCGACCGATTTGCCCGAGCCGGTCGTGCCGGCAATGAGCAGATGGGGCATGCGCGCCAGATCGACGATGATGGGTTCGCCCCCGATGGTCTTTCCCAGGCAGATGGGAAGCTTGGCCTTGGCCTTGTCGAAATCGTTGGAGGCGAGCAGTTCGCGCAGGAATACGGTTTCGCGCGTCTTGTTGGGCAATTCGATGCCGATGGCGTTGCGGCCCGGCACCACGGCCACACGGGCCGAAATGGCGCTCATTGAGCGCGCAATGTCGTCGGCCAGCGAGATGACGCGGCTCGATTTGATGCCCGGCGCAGGTTCGAGTTCGTAGAGCGTGACAACCGGGCCAGGACGCACATTGATGATATCGCCCTTGACGCCAAAATCTTCCAGAACGCCTTCGAGGCGCTTGGCGTTGGCTTCGAGCGCTTCAGGATTGTGCTCCGGCAGGACCTGCGTCGAGCTGGGAGCAGCGAGCAGTTCGAGCGGCGGCAGTTCGAACCCGTCGGTTGGCAGAAATGACGCCTGGGCCTCGCGTATCTGGCGCGGGGAGGGGGCGGGACGGGGAGCCGGCGCCGCCACGCGGGCGCGTCCCCCCGAAGGTTGCTCGACGATCATGCGGGCAATGTCGTCAGCCTCGCGTCGAGGAGATGCTTCGGGCGCGTATGCGTCCTCATAATCGTCGTAGGCGCTTTCGTCCCAATCGCGAGGGGACTGGGGTTCAGGATCTGATTGTTGCCGATCAAATGGGATGGATTTGTCGAGCTGGGGTTCGAAATCATTGGTTTGCCAGTTGCGGGCCGGCATCTGGTCGGATGGCTTGCGGCGGAAAACCCGCTTTATCGCGGCCCGGGCACCATAGAGGGTATGGGCGAGAAAGCCGATCGCAATATCGAAAAGCCCGTTGGAATCGGGTGTGTCGTCAATTTCAGGCTCGGGCTCGGCGGCTTTCTTCCGGCGCGCAGTGGTCTTGGCCGGAACCGGCAAATCGCTCTCGAATGCGGGTCGCGACCGCGCAGAAAGCCAGACCAGACCAAGCGCGGGAATGCCAAGCAGGACCGCATAAAGAATGGCGCCCCAGCCCTGCGGCGCATCGCCGGCCAGGGTGATGAACAGATTGGTGAATCCGGTGCCCACAAACCCGCCCAGACCAAGCGGCAGGGGCCAGCTTTCCGGCGAAGGAAAGCAGGCAAACATGCCCGTTGCCAGCACCGTGCCCAGCAACCAGCCCGTCAGGCGCAGTCCGAGATAAGAGGGAACGATGCGACGGATCATCGACCAGGACCACAGCAGCGGCGGCAAAAGCAACAGCGGCGCGCCAAGCCCCAGAAGCTGAAAGCCGATATCGGCGATCGCCGCGCCGGCAAAGCCCAGCCAGTTTTCGACAGGTTTGTCGGTGGCATAGGAAAAGGACGGGTCATCGACCGACCAGGACGCGAGGGCCACGAGCGCCAGTGCACAGACCAGCGCGACCACGATACCGATGATTCGCACGGGGATGGTGATCGAAAGCACCGGGGTTGAGCGGTGGCTGTCGTCCAGATGCGGAGAAGGATGCAGGGTCATCGAGCGGCCGGTCGGTTTACGCAATACCATTTGGCGACAACCCTAGTCGTGCATGGTTAACCTTGGATTAGCGCATTGAGGTAATTTGACACCAAAACAAGGCCTCGCCGGGACGGGCGGGGCCAGCAGGCGCTGAAGAGGGGATGCAGCCCATATCATTTGCGAGTGGGAAGGCCTCTATGATGTGGGGTCAAGAGGGATATGGGCTGCATGCCGTCTTCAGCGGGCAAGGCCCAGGCCTGCGCCCGGACCTTGAGGTTCGATTACCGGAATTCGGGATAGGCTTCGACGCCGACTTCGGCCTTGTCGAGCCCCAGAACTTCGTCATCTTCCGTGGGCCGCAGGCCCATGGTGGCCTTGAGGATCAGCCACACGACGAAGCTGGCCACGAAGGTGAAGATGCCCACCACGATGATCGAGAGAAGCTGAACGCCAAGGTTCGCATCGGAGTTGGTGAAGATGACCGCGATGGTACCCCAGATGCCGGCCAGCAAATGGACCGGAATGGCGCCGACGACGTCGTCGATCTTGAGCCTGTCGAGGAGCGGGACCGCGAAGACGACGATGACGCCGCCGACTGCACCGATCAGCGAGGCAGTGCCCAGGCCTGGGGTCAGAGGCTCGGCGGTAACCGAAACCAGGCCGGCAAGAGCCCCGTTGAGCACGAAGGTCAGATCGACCTTCTTGTAGATGATTGCGGTGAGGATCAGAGCGGCAATCGCGCCGCCGGCAGCACCGGCATTGGTGTTTGCCATGATCCGGCCCACGTCGGCCACGTCGCCGACCGAGCCCATCGCCAGCTGGGATGCGCCGTTAAACCCGAACCAGCCCATCCAGAGGATGAAGGTGCCGAGCGTGGCCAGAGGCATGGACGACCCGGGCATCGCATTTACGGTGCCGTCGGGGTTGTACTTGCCGATGCGGGCACCAAGCAGGATGGCGCCGGCCAGGGCAGCCCAGCCGCCGACCGAGTGAACGACGGTCGAGCCGGCAAAATCGAGAAAGCCCATCGCATCGAGGAAGCCGCCGCCCCACTTCCAGGAAGCCTGGATCGGGTAGATCAGACCCGTCAGGACGACGGTGAAGATCAGGAACGGCAGGATCTTGATCCGTTCAGCCAGCGTGCCCGATACGATCGAGGCTGTGGTCGCGCAGAACATGACCTGGAAGAAGAAGTCCGAGCTGGTCGCGGCATACCCGAAATCGTCTGCACCATCGGCCGTGACACCGACAGCTTCGAGAATACCAATACCGAAGGCACCCAGATATCCGCCGGTATCATCGGAGCCGATGGTCCAGTTGCCGAGCGGATACATCAGGTTATAGCCGATGAGGTAGTAAAAGATCGCAGCGATCGCAAAGAGCGAAATGTTCTTCAAAAGCTGCATCGATACGTTCTTGGTGCGCACCAGACCGGCTTCGAGCATGGCAAAGCCGGCAGCCATCCACATCACCAGCACGCCGCCGAAGATCATCAGGAACGAATTGAGAATAAACACAACATCGGCCGAGACACCCTCGGACACGGTTTCGACCACTTCCTCGGCCGCCGCGGCGTCCTGCCCCAGTGCGGGCAGTGCAATGAGCAGGGAGGCTAGCGCCGCCGCACCCAGCAATTTGCTTGTCTTGAAATTCATGATTGTCCTTCTCCTAGTTGGACGCCAGGCTCTCAGAGGGCTTCCGTTCCGGTTTCACCGGTACGGATGCGGATGGCCTGTTCGAGATCGAGAATGAAAATCTTGCCGTCGCCGATACGACCCGTCTGCGCGGAGTCCTTGATGGCGCTGGCAACCGCGTCGATCTGAGCGGCGTCAACGGCGATCTCAACCTTGAGCTTGGGGAGGAAGTGAACGGCGTATTCAGTACCGCGGTAGATCTCGGAGTGACCCTTCTGACGTCCATACCCCTTGACCTCTGTTACGGTCATGCCGTGCACATCGAGCGAATTGAGGGCCTGACGGACCTCCTCGAGCCGCGATGGCTTAATAATGGCTATTAGCAGTTTCATGGGTGCTCCTTTCCGAATTCCGCACCTGACACGGGACACATGGACTCAAGAGCCGTGCCAACCTGCTTTTTTTCTGATTAAGCATTTGATTAATAAGGCATTTTTCCGTGGCCGATGATGGCGTCAAATTCCTGACACAATTCGGCATGCCTAAAAAATAGGCAAGTTTGGTTCGATCTTTTAACGAATGGTGAATTTAAATGCACGGATGCCGATAGCGGTGCGGCAATCGTTTCCTTGCGTCATGGGAACTGCAGACGCATGCTCGGACCAAACGATCGGGAGCATGCATCATGGCAGGCAGCAATCAGGTACAATCGTTCGACGTTCTGATTGTCGGCGGTGGGCCTGTTGGCCTTTCGCTGGGCATCGCATTGGCGCGATTTGTTCCCGGCATAAATGTGGGCCTGCTTGACCGGCGCGCCCTCACGGTGCCCAGGGATTCGCGGGCTTCGGCGATCGCGGCAGGCGTGCGGCATCTGTTCACGGCTATCGGGGTCTGGGATGGTATGGCTCAAGCGGCCAATCCGATCGCGGAAATGAAAATCACCGATTCGGGGCGTGCCGATATCAGCCGCCCCGTGCTTCTCGATTTTGTCGGCCCAGGGGCCCCGAGTGAACCCTTTGCGCACATGGTGCCCAATACAGCCAGTGCCGCCAGCCTCATCGCAGCGGCTCAGGACCTCGTGACCATTGTCGAGCCAGGTGCTGTTTCCGCTTTCAGTGCCGGGCCAGCGCATGGCCTGGTTACCCTCGACGATGGGCGAAGCCTCTCGGCAGGGTTGATCGTGGCCGCCGATGGCGGCAGGTCGATGCTGCGCGGCCTGGCTGGAATCAGGACGCTTTCCCATGACTATCGTCAGTCGGGGCTGGTAACGACGATCAGTCATGCCCAGCCGCATCATGATGTTGCCTATGAGCATTTCCGGCCCGCCGGCCCCTTTGCTTCGCTGCCTTTGGCGGGCAACCGGTCGTCATTGGTATGGACTGAAAAACCCGAGGCCGCGCAGGATCTTATGGCCATGTCGCCCGGTGATCTGGCGCATCGCATCGAATCGGCCATGGGCTCTGTTCTCGGACCGGTCGAAATCGTGGAAACCGTTCAAAGCTTTCCCCTGAACCTGGTTCTTGCTCATCGGCTCGCTGCCCCACGGCTGGCACTGGTGGGCGATGCGGCTCACGTGATCCATCCCCTCGCGGGGCAGGGGCTCAATCTGGGATTGCGCGATGTTGCGGTTCTCGCCGAGGTTCTGGTCGATGCCATCAGGCTGGGCCAAGATCCGGGATCGATGGCGGTGCTCGAGCGCTATGAGGGCCGACGGCGCACCGATACCGCGCTTATGGCGCTGGCGACGGATGGGCTCAACCGTCTTTTTTCCAACGATGTTGCGCCTGTCAGGGCTGTGCGTGATTTCGGCCTTTCGCTTGTCGATCGTATCGATCCGCTCAAGGATGGCTTCATGACCCAGGCGGCAGGTGCGTCTGGCGCCAAGCTGCTCAAGGGCATCGCGCTCTAGGTCTCGAACCTAGTTGTCGGGACCGGGACGGGTGCGCAGCGCTTCAGCTTCTTCTTCATCGATGCGCCGCGCGGCATCGATCACGAGCAATGGGACACCTTTGCGGATGGGAAAGGCGTAGCGGGCGACAATCGAGATCAGCTCCGTTCCGTCTGCAGAGAGGGTCAAACGTGTCTTGGTGACCGGACAAACCAGCATTTCGATAGTGCGGGGATCGACCCTGTAGCGTGGATTGCCCTCCGGTGACGGCGCGTCGTCGGATGTCATTGCAAGACGACACCCGACCGGGCCCGCGCCATTTCGATTTCCGCCAGGGCCATCAGGGTTTCCGCGCGTTCGACAAGGGTGCGCGCTTCGAGCAGGGCCTGCTTTTCGGGTGCACCATAGGGGCCGAGCATGGCAGCAAGATCGACCAGTTCGCCGGTCGCCATGTCCTCGATTTCATCCCAGTCGACCTCGATGTCGGAAAATTCGGCATGCGCCCGCAACACTTTAAGCAGGCGCGGGCGGTCCACGGCGTCTTCGCCCAGCTCGGGGGTAAAGTCTGCGGAAAATTGGGACGTGTCGATCCGGGCCTGCCGATACGGCGTCGCAGTGGTCAATTCCTCGATCGGCGCGAAGCGGCAAACACCTTCGAGAATTATGAAATAGCGGCCCTCGGCCTGTTCCTCAAAATGGGTGATGCGACCGATGCAGCCGACTTTTTCCAGCGGCACCGGCCCGCGCGGGGCTTCCTCGGCGCTATCGCGCGGCTGAATCAGGCCGATCATGCGGTTTCCCGCCAACGCATCATCGACCATCGCGACGAAGCGTGGTTCGAAAACGTTGAGCGGTCGGTGCGAGCCGGGCAGGAGCAGGGCGCGGCTCAAGGGAAAGAGCGCGAGCATGTCCGGCAGTTCCGATATAGAGGCCGGGCGGCGCATGGCATATCCTCTCTTGCTTGTGTCCTAAAGCCATTCCGGATCTAACGAAGATGGCCAGGTCCAATCTTGTTGCGCGTTTCGCCCTAGCGAAACAGGAGCGCGGACAACATGCGACGCCCCTTGAGCGTCGCAGGATCCTTAGGCCCCCAGGCTTCGAAAAATTCGAGCAGTTTCTTGCGCGCGCCATCGTCTTGCCATTCGCGATCGCGCTCCATGATGGCGATCAACGACTGCACAGCGGCAAGCCTGTCGCCCTTGGCGTTGCGAATCATCGCCACGTCGAAACGGGCCTGATGGTCATCGGGGTCGGCCGCAAGCGCTGCTTCGAGCTGGGTGGCATCGCCGAGCTTTTCGGCCTCCTGCTCAAGCGACATGGCCTTTTCCAGCGCGTCGGCGCCGGCGTGGCTCTTGTCCTCGGGCAGCATCGATAGCGTTTCGCGAGCGCCGTCGCGATCGCCGGTCCGGAACAGAACGGTAGCCACACCGACCAGCGCATCGAGATTGTCGGGAGCGTGGCGCAATACGGTAGCAAAAATCTGGTAGGCGCGCTCGAAATCTTCGGCCTCGAGTGCCGCCTGGGCCGCTTCCATGGCGGCTGCGATCTGGCTTTCTTCTTGCGACGGGCCTCCGATACCGGCCTTGGCCGCCATGTCGAGGAGCTTTTGAGCAAAGCGGGCGACTTCGCTTTCCGGTAGCGCACCCATAAAACCATCGGCCGGGCGACCGCCGACAAAGCCAAAGACCGCAGGGATCGACTGTACGCCCATCTGTCCGGCAAGGGCCTGGTTTTCGTCGACATTGATCTTGACGAGCGCGACCTTGCCGCCGAGAGATGTGACCACTTTCTCCAATGCGGGGGTCAGCTGCTTGCAGGGGCCGCACCAGGGCGCCCAGAAATCGACGAGGACCGGGCGCTGCATGGACGCCTCAAGCACGTCGGCCTGAAAGCGTGCCGTCGAGGATTCGATGATCAGCCCTTCGTGGGTCTGAGCCTGTGGTGCGTTGAGATTGAGGTCCATCGGGTGTTGCCTTTTCTGGCCCTTCGGTTGCGTGCCGATATTTGCGACGAGCCTTACACCAAGGTGGGCGCTGGTGCAAAAGCCCAAAGCGATCGCTGGTCTTGTGTCGCGTCATCGCCGTTGCGGTAAAGGGCAAAAATATGGGTTGCAATTGTCATTTCGGTTGGGCATATAGGCGCCCATCGCGGTGCCGCCAAGAGGCGGGCCGGGATTGGAGTGCGGGCGTAGCTCAGGGGTAGAGCATAACCTTGCCAAGGTTAGGGTCGTGAGTTCGAATCTCATCGCCCGCTCCAAAAATTCCAA
>NZ_CAXAXY010000120.1:0-8234 GCF_963972885.1 uncultured Pelagibacterium sp.
CGGCGAAATTGAGAATGAAATGGAGGAGAGAAGATGACCAAATCCAAGACGATCGGCCTTGCCATTGCGGCAATGGTTTCAGGCGGGGTTTCGGCGACAGCCGTCACGGCCGCCTATGGACAGGACTTCACGCTGCGCGGTGAGCGTGTGGAAGTGGTTCTGCCCTATTCGCCCGGTGGCTCGGCAGATGCTTATGGCCGGCTCATCGCCAAGTACCTTCAACCCCATCTTCCGGGCAACCCCACGGTAATCGTGCGCAACGAGCCGGGTGCGGGCGCCATTGCCGGAACCAACAATTTCGATGCCAACGCAGATGCGGACGGCACCATGCTTCTGGTCACCTCGACCTCGACGCAGATGAACTATCTGCTCCAGGATTCGCGAGTGAACTATGATCTGACCCAGATGACGCCGGTGGTGGTCAATCCCCTGGGCATGATGGTCTATGTGCGCGAGGAGCTTGGAATCGAGTCTGCCGAGGAACTGCCCTCGATTCTCGATACCCCGATCCGCAGCGGGGCGCACACCCCGACATCGGCCGATCTTGTCCAGCTAATCGAGTTTCACATTCTCGGGCTTGATGTCGAGCCGGTGTTCGGGCTGCAGCGTGGCGATGCCAAGCAGGCATTTGAACGCGGTGAAATCCAGATCAGCTACGACAATCCGCTTGCTTACAGCACCTATGTCGAGCCGATGGTCGAAGCGGGCATTGCCAAGCCGATCTATACGATGGGGTATGTGGACGCATCGGGCGACCATGTGGTCGATCCGGCTTTCCCGGACCTGCCGACCTTTCCCGAAACCGTTGAAACGGTGACCGGTGAAGCGCCGTCCGGGCCGGCATACGACGCCTGGCAGACCATGTTCTTCAGCCGCGTGATGGCGTCCAAGTCTGTCCAGCTGCCCAAGGGCACATCGCCCGAGATCGTCGAAGCCTATCGGCAGGCCGCCGAGGCCATGACCCAGGATCCGGCCTATATCGAAGCGATCGAGTCGCTTACGGGCGGTTATCCGACGCTTTATGGTCAGGAAGCTGCGGACCGTTGGCAGCAGAGCCTGCAGTTCGATTCCGAATCCCGGGAGTGGCTGCGCAACTGGTTGGTCGAGACATACGACGTCTCGCTCTAGGACCAGACAGACCGGCACCGTCACTATCGGTGCCGGTCATTTTTCGATCATCGCACGGTTCCGCTTCGGTCCGGAATTGTGAGGGAGCGATACCATGGAATCCGTCGATACAGTCGTTATTTCGGCTCTCGTTCAGCTCTTCGACCCGCTGCATTTCGCCTACCTGACAGGTGGGGTTCTGTTCGGGCTCTTGATCGGGATTCTGCCCGGACTGGGCGGGATCGCCGGACTGACCATCCTTTTGCCCTACGTGTTCGGCATGGAGCCCTCGCTTGCCCTTGCCATGATGGTGGGCATGCTGTCGGCCACGGCCACCTCCGATACTTTCCCCGCCGTTCTCATGGGCATACCGGGCACCAGTGGTTCTCAGGCCACCGTTGTCGACGGGTTTCCGCTGGCCAAGAAAGGCGAAGGCGCGCGGGCGCTCGGCGCTGGCTTTGCCGCGTCCATGATGGGCGGGCTGATCGGCGCGACGCTCCTCTCGGTCGCCATTTTCGGCATTCGTCCGATCATCTTGCAATTCGGCTTTGCCGAACAGCTTTTCCTCGTCGTGTTCGGCATCTCGATGGTCGGGATCCTGACCGGACGCAGTGTTTTCAAGGGGCTTGCCTCGTGCTGTCTCGGCCTTTTGCTGGGCTCGATCGGCGCGGCCCCGGCAACCGGCGACTTGCGGGCCACTTTCGGCTCCACCTATCTGAGCGCCGGCATTCCACTGGTCATTGTCGGCCTTTCCATGTTCGCGGTCCCCGAAGTGCTCGACCTGTTGCGGCGCGATCGGGCCATTTCGGAAAAACAGCAGCTTGGCTCGGGCATGCTCGATGGCGTGCGCGACACCATCAGGAACTGGTGGATCGTCCTGCGGTGCTCGGCAATCGGCAGCATGGTCGGTGCACTGCCCGGTCTTGGCGGCTCGGTTGTCGACTGGATCGCCTACGGACATGTGGTCCAGACATCGAAGGACCGCGATTCATTCGGCAATGGCGATATCAGAGGGGTCATTGCTCCTGAATCGGCCAACAACGCCAAGGAAGGCGGCGCGCTGATCCCGACCCTGCTGTTCGGCATTCCCGGCTCGGGCGCCATGGCGGTGCTTCTGGGCGGGTTCGTTCTGATCGGCATCGAGCCGGGCGTGGGCATGATCCGGGACGATCTCGACCTGACCTTCACGATCATATGGTCCCTCGCTATCGGGAACATTCTCGTGACGCTCGCCTGCATCGCCTTGACGCGTCCGGTCGCCATGCTCTCGACCATCAGATACGCCTTTATCGGCCCATTCGTGCTGGTTGTCGTCGTATTTGCCGCGTTTCAGGCCACACGGGCCTGGGAGGACGTGGTGGTTCTCATCGTGCTCGGCGTTCTCGGTGTTCTGATGCTGCGCTATGGCTGGTCGCGGGCTGCGCTGCTGATCGGCTTCGTGCTGTCGGCAAGGCTTGAAACCTCGATCTACCAGGCGGTTCAGGTCTATGGCGCTTCGATCTTCGAGCGTCCCATTGCGCTGGTGCTCATGGCGCTCTCGATCGGCGTGATTGTGGTGACCTTTATCCAGAGGCGCAAGGAGGCCAAAAAGGACAATCCGCCCGAACTGTTGCGGACCCGGAACTCCCAGATCGCCGTCTCGGTCCTTGCCTTTTTGGCGTGCGGCGTGATGCTGGTCTCGACGATGCATTTCGGCTTTATGGCGCGCATCTTCCCGACTTCCGTCGCCATCGGCGGGCTCGTCCTCACCGGACTTGTCATAATCCAGCAGCTTTCGTCAAAGCCGTCGGTTCCCGAACTCGCCGATACCGCGATCACCAATCCGACCGACAACTCCTTTCTCTGGCCGATGGCCTGGCTCGTCGGTTTCGCGGTGCTGGGCTATGTGATCGGGTTTCCGCTCGCGGCCTTTGCCTTCACGTTCGCCTATCTGCGGTTTGTGGGCGGGGTGCCGATCTGGAAGTCGGTCGTGGCCGGCGTTTGCCTTTTGGCGGTATTGGGAGCGCTTTCTGAGTTCTTGTATCTCGCCTATCCGCCGGGTCTTGTTCCGCGTTCGCTCGATGCTCCCTACTGGCTCGGTGGCTAGTCGTTTCGGCCGGTTGCAGACCCCGGAGGGTTGGCCAGCGCCCTCCACCAATCAATCCCTTAACGGAGAACGAAATGGACTTGGGAATTTCTGACAAGACAGCACTTGTGTTCGGTGCCGGTGGTGGGCTCGGTGGTGCAATTGCCCGGTCCCTGGCCGCCGAGGGCACCAAAGTCGCCGTTGCCGATATCAATGCCCAGGCCGCGCAGGCAACCGCCGATGCCATAACCGGTCAGGGCGGGGTCGCAAAGGCGCTGGTCTGGGATCTGGCCGATCTTGAGGCCATCCCGGCCCATATCGGATCGGTCGAGGCCGATCTCGGACCGATCGATATCCTCGTCAACAACACCGGCGGCCCTCCGCCCACCCCGGTTGCCGGACAGGCGCCCGAGGATTGGGAGAAGTTCTTCCGCTCGATGGTCGTTTCGGTTATCGCCATCACCGATGCGGTGCTGCCCGGTATGCGCGAACGCAAATGGGGCCGGATCATCACATCGACCTCATCGGGCGTTGTTGCCCCCATTCCCAATCTCGGGCTGTCCAACGCCCTGCGCCTTTCGCTGGTGGGCTGGTCCAAAACCCTGGCCCGCGAAGTGGGCAAAGATGGCATCACTGCCAACATCGTTCTGCCCGGCCGCATCGCCACGGGGCGGATAACCTTTCTCGACGAACAAAAGGCCAAGCGCGAGGGCCGCAGCGTCGAAGATGTCTCGGCCGAAAGCACCGCGTCCATTGCGCTTGGCCGTTATGGCGATCCGGGCGAGTATGGGGATATGGTCGCGTTCATGGCGAGCGCCAGGGCGTCCTATCTCACCGGCTCGGTCATCCGCGTGGATGGCGGGCTGATCGCCAGCATCTAGGGGTATTCACAATGACATTGACCAAGGACGCCATCGCAACGCTGGAAAAAGTCTCGACAGCGACCCTCACCACGGTCCTGCTCAAAAAGGGATTGCGCAATGTGTGGATCCGCAATGCACGGCCGATCCGCTCGGGTCTGCCGCGCATCGTGGGCCCGGCCTTTACCCTGCGTTTTGTCCCGGCGCGTGAGGACCTTGCGACACCGGCCAGCTGGGCGTCGCCGATCTCCACCCGCGCCGCCATCGAGGACATGCCCGAAGGCGCCGTCGTCGTCGCCGATGCCATGGGGGTATCGGATGCCGGGATCTTCGGTGACATCCTGTGCTTTCGCATGGCGAAAAAGGGTGTCGCCGCACTGGTCACCGATGGAGTGATGCGCGACGCTGCCGGTGTTCATTCCACCAATCTTCCAGTCTGGTGCAACGGCATTTCAGCACCGCCATCGGTGGCCGGTCTGACCTTTGTGGGCTGGCAGGAAACCATCGGCTGTGGCGGGGTTGCAGTGATCCCGGGCGATACCGTCGTTGTCGACGACGATGGCGCCGTCGTGATCCCCCAGGCGCTGCTCGAAGACGTCCTCGCCGAAGCGCCCGAACAGGAAGCCATGGAAGCCTGGATCATGACCGAAGTCGATCGCGGCGTCCCACTCCCCGGTCTTTATCCCATGAACGCGGAAACCAAAAAGCGCTACGAGGACCACAAAGCCAATTCCTGATGCCAAGACGGCAGGGCGTTTGTGAGCAATCCCGGCCCCAGAAGGCGTTCGGCGGTATTTCCGCAAGGCATATGCGCAGACTTAACTTGCCCATGATTGCCCCCGCCCTTCGCCCCGGCGCGCGAATCCGGTTAGGATCGCGCAAAATAAACGGAGCGCGCCGTGCAGTTTCTCAAGGTCGATGATGCCGTCCTCCATTATCAGGTGATCGGCGGTCCCGAAAATGGGCCGGTGCTGGTGTTCGCCAACGCGCTGGGCACCGATTTCCGCATCTGGCGTGACGTTATCGTGCGCCTGGTCGGCAAGTTCACCATCCTCACCTATGACAAGCGCGGTCACGGGCTGTCCGAAACAGGCGAGGGCGCCGTCACCATCGCGCGCCACGCCGAGGACCTCGCCGCGATCATGGATCATGCCGGACTTGGATCGGCGGTCATATGCGGCCTGTCGGTCGGCGGGCTGATCGCTCAGCAACTCTATATCGACCGCCGCGACCTCGTGTCCGCCCTCATCCTGTGCGACACCGCCGCCAAACTGGGCGATGCACAGAGCTGGAGCCAGCGCATCGCCACGGTCGAGGCTAACGGCATTGCGGCGTTGAGCGACAGTGTCATGCCCAACTGGTTCACTGGCCAATTCCGCGCCGACCGCTCCGAGGAACTGGCCGGCTACCGCACCATGCTCGAACGGCAATCCCCGGCCGGCTACATGGCGACCTGCGCCGCCATCCGCGATGCCGATCTGCGCGAAAAAGCCCGCCAGATCGGGGTGCCTGCCATATGTATCGTGGGTGACGAGGATGGCTCGACCCCGGTCGAGACCGTTGCCGACCTCGCAAAGTCGATCCCCGGTTCGCGGTTTGAAATCATCAAGGGCGCCGCTCACCTCCCTTGCGTTGAAACGCCCGAACGGCTGGCCGATATCATCCTGGTCTTCATCGGTGGCCTCGAAAATCGGGTCACGCTGAACTGATCGATCCGCGCGAGCTGAAATATCAAGCAAGGGGCCGGTTCCGCCCGATCACGCGCCGCCCCTGATTGCTTCCGATCAATGCCCCGAACCTCTCGCAACCATTTTGGGGCAGGCGGCTTTTCAATTTCGATGGACGGCAGCAGACGGGCGGAAAATGCCCGCAAATGTCATATTGGCGCCATGTCGATCTGTTGGCGTGTGATCGTCGAAACCCAGAGCGGAGGATGGGTATGGCCGAGTTCGAATATCGCGGATTTCGTGTCAGAACGGTTTTCGAAAAAGACTGGAAAATCAGGATGTGGCCGCCGCTTCGGCCTGCTCAGGCCATGGAGACGATCCGCGCCAGCAGGGCCGAGGGCGAAGACGCCTGCCGCCATCGCGCCACCCGTGCCATCGATGCCTTCATGGATAGATCGCCCCCCGGTCGAACCCGTTCCGACCCGCTTACGGAATGACGAACGATCCCCCCGGCACGCCGAATGCCATGGGATCCTCGTCGGCAAAAACATAGGCGCCCGCTTCGATCTTTGCGATCAGCCCGGTGAGCCAGTCGTGGTTGCAGTCCGTATTGTGCGTCCAGAAGCTTAAAAGCGCTTCCACATGCGGGGGCAGGGCGTTTGCCCCGCTGAACGACACCGTGCTGTTCGCCCTGCTGACCTCGCTTCGCTGCTTTGCCAGTGTTGTCAGCCGCTTGCCGAGCAGCGCGAGAACGGTCGGTCGCGGCAGGGCCGACATCAGCACCAGCCCCGCGCACAACATGTCCGATCGCGGCTGTGGCAATGTGAGCGCCTTTTCCATCAGCTGATGGAACTCGGCATCCCCCGCTTCGGTGATCGAATACTCCGTGCGCGCCGGAGCCGTGCCCGAAGATGGAACGTCGATCTCGTCGAGAAATCCCTCTTTGGCCAGCTGCCGCAGCGCGTGATAGATCGAGCCGGTCTTGGTATTGGCCCATTTATCGGCGTTCCAGGCGAGCAGTTCCTGCCCGATCAGGTAGCCATGCGCGCTTTGGTGCGCGCGGACAAAAGCGAGAACAAGCAATCGTGTGGCCGACATCAAAGACCCTCCTCGGCACTCATAGCCCTTGTGACGCCCCCGCCCCCTTAACAAGGGTTAATACGGGTTCATGGTGCTGAACAGTGGCTGAATAGTCAAATCAGAACGCGTTCAAAAGGTTCAGGGTAATTCTCCACAGACAAATTGAACCGCGCATCTCGCGCTTTTGGGGGACCCTGAAATGTCGCTTTCATCTCGTCTGGCACTGCCCGCTGTCGCGGGGGGCGTTTTTCTTCTTCTCGCTTCGGGCATTTTCGCGCCGCCGGTCCAGGCCCGTGGTTATCCCGTCGATACGCTCGCGCAGGTCACCGGCGTTGCCGCATGGGATCATCTCAATGTCCGGCGCTGGCCCGCATCCTATTCACGAAAGGTCGGCCACCTCGCCCCGCTCGTCCATGTCTGGGTCGAACGCTGCATCGAAGTCGAACGCTCCACCGACTGGTGTCTCGTGGAGCGTGACACCATAAAGGGTTGGGTCAATTCGAAATATCTGACGCCCGCCGATATCTGATTTCGACACCCTCGGACTCTGACCTCCACTCTTGACTTTCCCCACGGCCTGCGGTCCACCCAGACCAGCATTTCGTGGGGATTTTTCTTATGACCGCCAATCCTGTACTGGCGCATTCGGTGCGTGGAAACTGGATCGAAAACCGCCATCGCGGCGCCATCTGCGTGTCCGATGCCGCGGGAAACATTCTCGCCTCGATTGGCGAGGTGACGGCTGAAATCTTTCCCCGTTCGGCCATCAAATCCATGCAGGCCCTCCCCATTTTCGCGACCGGTGCCAACGCGCGCTATGGCCTGGCCGGCCCGGCCATTGCCCTGACCTGCGCCTCGCACAATGGCGAACCGGCTCATACCGAGTTGGCCGCATCCATGCTTGCCGCCATCGATCTCGACGAGACGGCGCTCGAATGCGGTGCCCACCCGCCCATCGACCCTGCAGCGCGCAAAGCCCTGTTCGCGCAAGGGGGAAAGCCTGGCGCCCTGCACAATGCCTGCTCGGGCAAACATGCTGGCATGCTCGCCGTGGCCCGCGCTCTGGGTGAGGACCCCAAGGGCTATTCCACCCGCCAGCATCCGGTCCAGCAGCGTGTCAGGCAGGCGCTCGAGGATGTTCTCGATCATCCCCTCACCGAGGGCAAATGCGGGACCGACGGGTGCTCGATCCCCACCTGGGCTGCGCCGATCCATGCCTTTGCCAGAGGCTTTGCCCGCATGGCCACGGGCGAGGGGCTGAATGCCGAAACCGCAGCCGCCGCGCACCAGATTTTCGCCGCCGCCACCTCTCATCCCTTTCTGATCGGTGGCACCGGCGCGTTTGATACCGACGCCATGGCGGTATTTGATGGTCGCCTGATGCTCAAATTCGGCGCGGACGGCATCTATTGCGGTGCGCTGCCCGAGCAGGGCATCGGCTTTGCCCTCAAATGC
>NZ_CAXAXY010000121.1:0-8079 GCF_963972885.1 uncultured Pelagibacterium sp.
TTTCGGTCGCGAAAAGCAGATGACGCATCCCGATTACATCGTGGAGCCCGACAACCTCTCGAGCCTGCCAATGGTCGAGCCGGTTTATCCGCTTACCCACGGGCTTTCGTCACGGGCTTTGCGCAAGGTGATCGCCTCGGCCCTCGATCTCATGCCGATCATTCCCGAATGGACGGGCAGAGACCGGCGCACCATCATGAACTGGCCGGGATTTTCCGAGGCGCTGCGCCATATTCATGCGCCGCAGCGGCCGAGCGAGGGCGACATCGTTTCACCCTCGCGCATGCGGCTGGCTTATGACGAATATCTGGCCGGACAATTGGCGCTGTCGCTGATCCGGGAAACCATGGTCAAATCCTCGGGTATTGCGCGGCGCGTGACCGAAGAGATCACCGATAAGGTAGAGAGTGCCCTACCTTTCGCGCTGACCGATGGGCAACGACTGGCGATTTCGGATATTCGCGAGGATCTGGAAAAGCCGACCCGCATGTCACGGCTTTTGCAGGGCGATGTGGGGTCGGGCAAGACAGTGGTGGCTCTGATGGCCATGGCGATGGTGGCCGAGGATGGCGGGCAATCGGCCTTGATGGCGCCGACCGAACTTCTCGCGAGCCAGCATTTCCGGACACTCCAGCCGCTGGCCGAAAAGGCCGGGCTCAAGACCGTGCTGATGACCGGGAAAATGCCGGCGTCGGAAAGGCGGACGGCGTTGGCCGGGCTGGCCGATGGATCGATCACCATTGCCGTGGGTACCCATGCGCTGTTCCAGAGCGGGGTGGAGTTTGACAATCTCGGACTGACGGTTGTCGACGAACAGCACCGGTTCGGGGTGCATCAGCGGCTGGCGCTGTCCGAAAAGGGGCACAAGACGGACCTGCTGGTGATGACGGCGACGCCCATTCCGCGCACGCTGGTGCTGACTCATTTCGGGGACATGGACGTTTCGGTGCTGCGCGAAAAACCGGCGGGACGGCAGCCCATCGACACGGCGACGCTGCCGATTTCCGAATATGAGCGCGTTGTGGGCCGGCTGGCATCGCGGCTTGCGGAAGGCGCGCAGGCCTATTGGGTGTGCCCGCTGGTCGAGGAAAGCGACGTGCTCGACGTTGTAGCGGCAGAGGACCGGTTTACAGAACTCAAGAAGAGCTTTGGCGACCGGGTGGAACTGGTCCACGGACGGATGAGCGCGGCGGCCAAGCAGGAGGCGATGGCGCGGTTCTCTTCAGGCGATGCCCAGATTCTCGTCGCGACAACGGTGATCGAAGTGGGGGTCGATGTGCCCAACGCGACGATCATCATCATTGAGCATGCCGAACGGTTCGGACTGGCGCAGTTGCATCAGTTGCGCGGCCGCGTGGGGCGCGGATCGGCGCGCTCGGCGTGCCTGTTGCTCTATTCCGAGCCGCTGAGCGAAACGGCCAAACAACGCCTCGAAGCCATCCGCCAAACCGATGACGGATTCGAGATTGCCGAAAAGGACCTCGAATTGCGCGGCCAGGGGGATTTGCTGGGCACGCGGCAATCGGGCATGCCCGGCTATCGGATCGCCGTTCCGGACGTCCACAAGCATCTGCTGGAAATGGCGCATGACGATGCGCGGGCGGCGCTTGAGCGCAATCCCGGGCTCAAGGGGCCGGAGGGCGAAGCACTGCGGTCGCTGCTCTATATTTTCCGCAAGGATCTGGCCATTCCGCTGATCAAGGCGGGCTGACCGGGGTGGCGACCCGCCTCACCGCTCGCTAGAACTGGTTCACCATCACCACTCTTTGTCCAAGGTTTTTTCCATGCAGCCCTCCCGCGACATTTCCCGCCTTATCGAGATCATGGCGCGCCTGCGCGACAGAGAAACAGGTTGCCCCTGGGATATAGAGCAGGATTTCAGATCGATCCGGCATTATACAATCGAGGAAGCCTATGAGGTGGCGGACGCGATCGAGCGCGAGGACTACGAGGATCTTCGCGATGAGTTGGGTGATCTTTTGCTACAGCCGATCTATCACGCGCAGATGGCCAAGGAAGAAGGCCTGTTCGAGATCGGCGACGTCATCTATGCGGTCACCGAAAAGCTGATCCGGCGCCATCCACACGTGTTCGGGGACGACGAATCCGGGAATGCCGCATCGAGCGAGAAACGCTGGGAAGCGATCAAGGCTGGTGAGCGGGCGAAGAAAGCCGAACGGCGTGGCGGAGAAAAGCCACCGTCCCTGCTCGATGATGTTCCCGCTGGGCTACCGGCGCTGACGCGAGCGGGAAAACTGGCCAAGCGCGCCGCGCGGGTGGGGTTCGATTGGCCGGATACTGCATCGGTCATTGCCAAGATCGATGAGGAACTGGGCGAAGTCCAGGAGGCGCTTGCCGGGCCGAGCGAGGCGGCCAAGGCCGAGGAAATCGGCGACCTTTTGTTCGCAGTCGCCAACCTTGCCCGTCATGCGGGTATCGACCCGGAAGCCGCGCTGCGCGACGCCAACGCCAAATTCGTGCGGCGGTTCGAACATGTGGAAGCCCGGTGCCGCGAGGACGAGATCGAGATTTCCGAGGCGGGCCTTGAACGGCTGGATCTTTACTGGAACGAGATCCGCAAGGCCGACAAATCAGCTTGATCCGTCGAGACCGGTAATCCGGCCGGCGAATTTTTCCGAAAACTCGGCACGGTGCCGGGGCAGAACCCGAACCGTGTAGCGCGTGCCTTCATCGTCGGGTTCGCCGCGCTCGACAACTTCAGCGTTGGCGTAAAGCCAGCCTGTTTCAGAACTCGATTCGTGCGGAATCAGGACACTGAACAGGCGCGAATCCTGGGCCAGCGTTTTTTCGACGGCAAGGAGAAGGTCGGGCAGCCCCTGGCCGGTCACGGCCGAAACCGGAATGGCGGCCGCGACTTTTCCCGCTGGCGTGATATTCGCCAGGCCGTCGATGGCTTCGGCAGGCAGGCTGTCGATCTTGTTCCAGACCTCGATGATCGGCGTGGTTTCGCCGGTGACACCGAGCGAAGCCAGAACCGAGAGCACGTCGTTTGCCTGTGCCGGATGGTCGGGGTTGGAAACGTCGCGGACGTGCAAGATGATCTGGGCCTGCGTCACTTCCTCGAGCGTACCGCGAAAGGCGGCCACAAGATCGGTCGGCAGATCGGAAATGAACCCAACGGTATCGGACAGGATGACGTCGCGGCCATGGGGGAGCGAGGCGCGGCGCACGGTGGTGTCGAGCGTTGCGAACAACAGGTTCTCAGCCATGACCCCCGAGCCGGTGATGGCGTTGAACAGGCTCGACTTGCCGGCATTGGTGTAACCGACCAGCGCGACGACGGGGAACGGCACAGAATCGCGGGGGCCGCGCTGCAGCTGACGGGTGCGGCGCACCTTGTCGAGGCGGCGCTCGAGAACGAGAATGCGGTCCTGAATCTGGCGTCGGTCGGATTCGATCTGGGTTTCGCCCGGACCGCCAAGAAAGCCGCCGCCGCCGCGCTGACGCTCAAGGTGGGTCCAGGAGCGGACCAGACGGCCCTTCTGGTAATTGAGATGAGCGAGTTCGACCTGCAGCACACCTTCGCGGGTCGCGGCGCGCTCACCGAAGATTTCGAGAATCAGCGCCGTGCGGTCAAGGACCTTTACGCCGATCTCGCGTTCGAGATTGCGTTGCTGGATGGCCGAGAGCGGCGCATCGATGACCAGCAGTTCAATCTCTCGCTCCTTGGCCCACTCGGCAAGCTGCTGCACCTGCCCGCCACCGAGATAGGTCGAAGGCTTGATTTCCCGCACGCGCAGGATTTCGGTGAACACCAGGTCGAGCGCTATGGCCGCGGCAAGCCCGATAAATTCGGCATGCCGCGCCTCGGCCGGGCGCGCATAACGGTTATGCCTGACGTCGGGGGTTACGAGACCAGTGCGTGTGGGGACTTCGCGAAGGTCCACGAAGCCCTTGCCATCGTCGTCGTCTTCTTTATCGATCAATCGGTGTTGCTCTCGGGGTCGAACAGTTGAATGGGTGCGCCCGGCATGATCGTCGAAATTGCGTGCTTATAGACCAGTTGGCTCTGGGCATCGCGACGCAGCAACAGACAGAAATTGTCGAACCAGGTGATGACGCCCTGCAATTTGACGCCGTTGACGAGAAAGATCGTCACCGGAACCTTGTTCTTGCGAACGTGATTGAGAAAGGCATCTTGAAGGTTCTGCACCTTTTCACTGGGCATTGTACGGCCTCTTGTTTGCGTCGGACATGGAGCACCGGTCAGACGCCCGACCGACTTTTTGTTTGACAACCAGCTTGGGTGCCGCCCTGCCCGTTTGACGCATTACATGTCAACTCGGTAACTATTGCATATCTCATGGAACGAGCCTAGAGCGGAATTACCAGCGATTTCCTGTAATTGCCGCCAGCACCACTAGGATTTCGATGCGGGCGATGGTGGCCAGTGCGGCGATCGTTAGCAGGGTGGCGTCGGACGCAACGCCCTGGGACAGGCCGGGAACAGCAGAGTCGACGAGATTGCCGACCTGTGAAAAGGCCCCCGCTGCAAGTGCCATGGCAGAAGGCAGGGAATGGCCCTGTGCGGCGAAGATCAGCAGCGCAATGGTGACGGCCAACACGCCGAGGAAAAAGGTGCTCCACACGGATTTGGCGATGATGCGCTGCTGGGTGTCGTATTGCACGTCGTCTCGCAGAATGGCGCTGGGATAAACGAGCCTGTCGAGTTCGTTGCCCACGTGCTTGAGCATAGTGAGCAGGCGAAACGCCTTGATGCCTCCGGCCGTCGAATATGAACAGCCGCCAATGAAAACGATAATGAGAATGGCCTCAAACGGTATGGAAACCCCCAGTCGCAGATCGTGGGTGATGCCGGTCGTGGTGGCGATCGAGATCATGTCGAAGACGTAATTGAAGGCGCTTTCAAAGCCCGGCCGACCGAGCGGCGGCGCGAAAATGGCTGCAAGGATGGCCATAACCACCAACGCACCGATGGCCGCGAGATAGCGCATGCCTTCGTGATGTTCACGCGAGCCTTCGCCGCCCCGGGCAACAAGCAGGCGGTGCCAGATTATGCTGGTTGCGCCGATAAGCATGAAAACCATCATGACAATTTCGGCGAGCCGGTTGTCGAGGACGGATGTCGTCGATCCCGGGGGCACGAATCCGTTGGTGGAAAGCATGCTCATCGCCACGACAATGGCGTCGTCCGCGGGGACCCGCACGATGATCAACAACATGGCGCAGGTAATCGTCAGGGCCAGATAGGGCGCGGCGATCGATTGCAGCGTGACGAAAATGCGCGGATCGTTTTCGGTGCGGGCGTGCTGGACCTGCCGCAGGTTTGCGTTGGGTATGCCGCCCACCCGGTATGGCCCCAACACATAGACGGCCAGCGTCAGGGTTGTCAGGCCGCCCACCCATGCCACCGTGGCCCGGTAAAAGGTCATGGACGGCGACAAATCGGCGGGCGGGCGCAGGGTTGCCCCAAGCGTAACGGCGGCCGAGCTGGCCTCGAAAATGGCCGGGACGAGCTGTTGGCCCTCGACGAGAATGAACAGGGGCACTGCGGCGGCAATCAATGACAGCCATACGGTAATGGCCGCCATGAATACCCCTGCCCTGTTAAGCGTGCGCGCCCGCCGGCTGAGCGAAAGAATGGTGACAGCGGACAGAAACCCGTACCCGACGGCAACCAGAAAAATCGCCTCGAGGGCGCGCCAATTGCCTTCGACCAGCGCGACAAACAGCGGCAACACCAATGAGAGGGCGAAGACCCCGAACACACCGGCCGATAGAATTCCGATGGTGGGCAAACCCATCCCCTCTCAGGACATCTAGATCGTGTCAGTGATTCATTGAATCGCTGACACGATCTACCCCTCTTGTTTTGACGCAAGTCTTATCGGGAAACCGGTTCCCGATTTTCCGGACTCGCTCTAAAAAAAGTCGATGCTGACCCTGAACATCTGTTCGACCTGTCGCAGACTGGCGGCGAGTGCGAAAACGATCACGAAATCGCCCGCGCGCACGATGGTATCGCCGGTCGGCATGATCGACTGGCTGCCTCTTACGATGGCACCGATGCGTATGCCGGGAGGCAGCTTGAATTCGCGCAGCGGCTTTCCCACCAGCGTCGAGGTTTCAAGCGCTTCGGCTTCCAAAATTTCGGCTGCGCCATTGCCCAGCGTATAGACGCCCCGAATGCGGCCGCGTCTGACGTGGCGGAGGACTTTAGATACGGTAATGGCGCGCGGATTGATGAACGCATCAACGCCGAGCCGCCGGGCGACGCGGGGATACTGGCTCTGGTTGACCAGCGCGATATTGGCGTGGCAGCCCATTTCACTGGCGATGACCGAGGACAAAATGTTGGTCTTGTCGTCATTGGTCAGCCCCAGGAACATATGGGCATCGCGAACATCGACCTCGCGCATGATGTCTTCGGCCAGCGCATCGCCGAACACGACGATGGAGTGCTTCATGGCCTCGGCCGTCCGCTGGGCGTTTTCGCGGTTGCTCTCGATGATGCGGATCGACACAGAGGGATCGGTTTCCTCTATCCGGCGGGCAACATAGCGGCCGACATTGCCGGCGCCGGCAATGACCACGCGGCTGGGTGGAACTTCATCGCGCCCGAAGAGGCCCAGAACACGCTGGACCTGATCGCGCGCCACGGCCACCACGGCCTGATCGCCGGCGATCATCTGTTCGTGGGAGTGGACGACCCGCATTTCGCCGTCGCGCCGCACACCCATAACGGTCGCCTGAAGATTGGGAAACAGGTCGGTAAGGTGCCGCAGCGGGGTATCGATCACCGCGCAGTCCTCGGTCACGTTGACCTCGATGACCACGACCTGATCGTCCTCGAAGGTCACGATCTCGTTGGCGCCCGGATAGGCCATGCGCTGCAGGATGAGCTCGCCAACCTCCACCTCGGGCGAGATGATGACGTCGATGGGCAGGTGATCCCGGGAGAACATGTTGCTCCATTCGGGATCGAGATAGCTTTGCGAGCGGATGCGCGCGATGCGGGTGGGCACTTCGAAGATCGAATGGGCCACCTGGCAGGCGGTCATGTTGACCTCATCGACCTGGGTAACGGCGATCAGCATATCGGCATCACGCGCCCCGGCCTGGGCCAGAACGTCCGGATGGGACCCGTGCCCATGCAACCCGCGCGCATCGAGCGTGTCCCTGACGCGCTGCACCAGGGCCGGATTGTTGTCGATGACGGTGATTTCATTGCCTTCGGCCGAAAGGCGCTCGGCGATCCCGTAGCCGACCTGGCCGGCTCCGCAGATAATAACTCTCATTTCAGCGTCCCAGATGGAAGCAACGGCGCATGTGTTAGCACGCCATCACCTGTCACTAAAGCCCGAGCGATTTGATCTTGCGGTGCAATGCGCTTCGCTCCATGCCCACAAATTCCGCTGTTTTCGAGATGTTGCCCCCGAACCGCTCGATCTGGGCGATCAGGTACTGGCGCTCGAAAACTTCGCGCGCATCCCGCAAGGGCAGGCTCATCAGGTGCGCCGATGAGTCGGTGTCGCCGATGGTGGGCAGCACCTCGGAAATGTCAGAGGGTAGCATGGCGGCGGTGATGACGCCGTCGGCCGGCTTCTGGTCGCGCACCAGGATAAGCAGGCGCTCAATGGCGTTGCGCAATTGGCGCGCGTTTCCCGGCCAATCCTGGCCCTGAAGAACAGCGATGGCATCGTCGCCGAACAGGAAACGCGGCAGGTTGTGCATGCGCGAAAGCTGGGCCACGAACAGGCTGACCAGCGAGGGAATGTCCTCGCGGCGTTCACGCAGAGAGGTGAGCTGGAGCGGCACGACCGAAAGGCGGTGGAAAAGATCGGTGCGGAATTTCCCCTCCTCGATCAGGCCGGCAACGTTTTGCGAGCTCGATGAGACGATGCGCACGTCAACCGGCACCGGGCCGTGGCCATCGACGCGGGTGAACTTGTTTTCGACGAGTGCGCGCAGCAAGGAGGTCTGCGCCTCGAGAGGGAGCGAGGCGACTTCGGACAGATAGAGCGTTCCGCCATGGGCGCGTTCGAGGGCACCGACTTCGGTGCGCAGGCCATTCTTGTCACGCACTTCGCGTCCGAA
>NZ_CAXAXY010000122.1:0-7716 GCF_963972885.1 uncultured Pelagibacterium sp.
CATCCAGCTTTCCGAACTCGATCTGGAGATGCAGGCGGCCGAACAGGTGACCCCGGCGCTGGGGTTTGACTATATCCTCAAGGAAGTGCTGTTCGTCATTCCGCAGGGGTCGGGCATTTCCGCCTCGCGGCGCACGGCAGAGGCCAACCAGTACCGCAGCCGCTACAATGGTTGCGACGCCGCTGTCGATCTGGCCATTCAGTATACCGATGCCGCGGTGCGCGATCTGGGCCGGCGGCACGCCACCCAGCTTCCCGAGGCCATTGCCAACGAATTGGCCGGGCTGACCGTGGGGCAGATTTCGAGCCCGCGTGTCGTCGAGAACGGCGTTTCGATGCTGGCGGTCTGTGAAAAGGCCGAAGCGGAGGATTTGACCTTCCTGACCGAAGAGCTGCGCCAGGAAGCAGGCACGGACGCCTTGCAGGCCGAAGCCGAAGCCTATCTGGGCCGGTTGCGTTCCAGCGCTTCGATCATCCGCCGCTAGCAGGCGAGGAACCGTGACCCCGCTTGCGCTCACCATGGGCGAACCGGCCGGTATCGGTCCCGACCTGATCCTGCAACTCTACGCCGACCGGCGGTCCCTCGGGCTGCCGGTCTTTGCCGTTTACGGCCATGCCGGGTTCCTCGCGGCGCGAGCCGAACGGCTGGGCCTCGATATCGAAATCAGGGCGGTGGCGCCCCAAGATACGACGGCGACTTTCGAGAACGCCCTGCCGGTGATCGATATTGCCGGGGACGTCGGGGACACGCCCGGCGAGCCTGATCCCAATACGGCGCCGGTTGTGGTGGGGGCCATTGCCCAGGCCGTCGAGGCCGTGCAGACCGGGATATTCCGTGGGATGGTTACGGCGCCCATCCACAAGGCGGCACTTTATGGGGCGGGGTTTGAATATCCCGGCCATACCGAGTTTCTGGCGGCGCTCTGTGCCGAGGACGATGCCGTCCCCCTGCCCGTGATGATGCTTGCCCATGACGATCTGCGCACGGTGCCGCTGACCATTCACATTCCACTGGCCGAGGTTCCGAGGCAGATCACGCACGAATTGATCCTTGAAACGATCCGGGTGATCGCACGCGATCTTTCGACGCGGTTCGGCATTGCCAAGCCCAGCATCGGGGTGGCGGGGCTCAACCCGCATGCGGGGGAAGACGGGATGATCGGGAGCGAAGAGGTCGATACGATCATTCCGGCACTGGCCGCCCTGCGCCGGGAGGGAATCGACGTGTTCGGACCGCTTTCCGCCGATACGCTTTTCTATCCACCGCACTGGCGCAATTATGATTGCGTGGTGGCGATGTATCACGACCAGGCGTTGATCCCGATCAAGACCGTCGCGTTCGATGCGGGGGTCAATGTGACGCTCGGGCTGCCGATCGTGCGCACATCGCCCGACCATGGCACTGCGTTCTCGCTGGCGGGCACGGGCAAGGCTTCGCATAATTCCATGCTGGCGGCGATACGGTTGGCGGACGCGATTTCATGAGTCAGATCGATGGTTTACCGCCGCTTCGTGAAGTGATCGCGGAGCATGACCTGCGCGCGAAAAAGGAGCTGGGGCAGAATTTCCTGCTCGATCTGAACCTGACGGCACGGATCGCGCGCAGCGCCGGCGATCTGACCGATGTCACGGTGATCGAGGTGGGTCCAGGGCCCGGCGGGCTGACGCGGGCCTTGCTGGCGGCGGGGGCGAAAAAGGTCATCGCCATCGAGCGTGACGAGCGCACGCTGCCTGCGCTTGCCCAGATTGCCGAAGCCTATCGGGGGCGGTTGGAGGTGATTTCCGCCGATGCGCTGGAGGTCGATTACGGCGCGCTGGCCGAGGGGCGCACGAAAATCGTCGCCAATCTGCCCTATAATATCGCCACGCCGCTTCTGACCGGCTGGTTGTCTCAGGAGCCCTGGCCGGCGTGGTTCGAGAGCCTCACGCTGATGTTCCAGCGCGAAGTCGCCGAGCGGATCGTGGCAACGCCCGAGGACAAGGCTTATGGGCGGCTGGGCGTTCTGTCGGGCTGGCGGGCTGATGCACGCATTGCCATGAACGTTGACCGGAATGCCTTTACGCCGCCGCCCAAAGTCACCTCGTCAGTTGTACACATTGTACCCAAGCCGGTTGAATCCGATGTTCCGGTGCGGGCTCTGGAGGAAGTGACGCGGCATGCCTTCGGGCAGCGTCGCAAGATGATAAGGCAGAGCATGAAGGGGTTGGGCGTGCCGCTGGAGGCGCTGTTTGCCGCCGTGGGTCTCAGGGGTGACGAGCGGGCCGAGACGCTGCCGGTTTCGACCTATATTGCCTTGGCGCGGGACGTGGCGCGGCTGCGCGGTTAGCCCAGCGCGTCGATCTGAGCCTTCAGTTCATCGACAAAACCTTCGAGTCTTGTCTGGCGGCCGCGCTGGAGGCGGGCGCTGGCGAGGATGGAGCGGACCATCTGGACCGATTGTTCGAGGTCTTCATTGACCAGCACGTAATCGTATTCCGAATAGTGCTCCATCTCCTTGCGGGCGTTGCGCAGGCGCTTTTCGATGGTGCCCTCGCTGTCCTGGGCGCGGCGTTCGAGACGGGCGCGCAACTCGGCAATCGAGGGGGGCAGAATGAAGACGGTGACCATGTCTTCGCGGCAGTTCTCGTAGAGCTGCAGGGTGCCCTGATAGTCGATATCGAACAGGATATCCTTGCCGGCCGAGAGGCGCTCTTCGACCTTTTCGCGGGGGGTGGCGTAGTAATTGCCGTGCACCTCGGCCCATTCGAGCAGTTCGCCGCGCTCGCGCATTTTCTCGAACGTGGGGACGTCGATGAAATGATAATGGGTGCCATCGATCTCGTCGGTGCGGCGGGTGCGGGTGGTGATCGAAACCGAAAGGCGGATGTTGGGATCCTGAGCGAACAATTGCCGTGAGATCGAGGATTTTCCGGCCCCCGACGGCGAAGCGATCACCAGCATGACGCCGCGGCGCGCAAAATCCATCATTGTCGTTTTCCCTGCCCTGCCCCGTCCGGCGTCTTCCGGATTACTCCAGATTCTGGACCTGCTCCCGTAACTGATCGATAGCCGCCTTGAGGTCAAGCCCGATGGCGGTCAGGCTCACATCATTGCTTTTCGAGCACAGCGTATTGGCCTCGCGGTTGAATTCCTGGCTGAGAAAATCGAGCTTTCGTCCGACCGGACCGCCCTTGCCCAAAAGATCGCGGGCGGCGGTGATGTGGGCGGTGAAGCGGTCGAGTTCCTCTGCGATGTCGGCCTTGGTGGCCAGAAGCGCCGCTTCCTGATGCAGGCGCTCTTCGGACAGACCCTTGTCGGCATCGCGCAGGGTGGCAACCTGATCGCGCAGACGGGCCAGAATGGCGTCGCGCGAGCGGGCCGGATGGGCCTGCGCGGTGTCGGCGAGAAAAGCGATTTCCTCGACGCGCTGGGCGATGATGGCGCCGATGCGTTCACCCTCGCCACGACGGGATTCGACAAGGGCCGTGAGGGCCACGCCAAGGCAATCGAGGACCGAAGCGTGGAGCCGTTCTTCCACATCGGGCGTCAGTTGCGGCTCTTCGGCCTCCATGATGCCCTTGAGGGCAAGGATGGCTTCGATCGAAGGCTTGCGGGCGTCGATGCGCTTTTCGAGGCTCTCGATCAAAGTAAGGACGCGATCAAGGGCGCGTTCATTGACGACGAGTTCGGTATCGGCGGCCTGGCGCTGGAGGTTGACGAAAATCGAGACCGAACCGCGCGCCAGCTTCTCGCCCACCATCCGGCGGATATCGCCATCGAGCACGTCGAGGCCGGGCGACAGGCGTGAGCGGACATCGAGCCCGCGTCCGTTGACCGATTTGATTTCGACGAGAATGGAATAGCCGTCGCTCTGGGCGCTGGCGCGCCCGAAACCGGTCATCGAAGCGAGCGGGCGTGCCATCACTGCTGGCTTTCGGCTGCGGGTTCCTGGGCGGCCGGATCGCCCGCCTCGGCGGCCTGATCGGCCTCTATGGCGTCCATTTCGGCCTGCGCTTCGGCATCGGCGGCATCCTCGGCGGCCTGGCGCTCGATTTCGCGATAGGCGGCGACGTTCTGCTGATGCTCGGCATAGGTTTCGGCAAAGACGTGACCATCGGAGGGCACGGCGCCCTTGGCGACGAAATAGAGATAATCGTGTTCGTCGGGGTGGGCGACGGCACGCAGGGAATCGATGCCCGGATTGGCGATGGGGCCGGCGGGCAGACCGTCGATCTGGTAGGTGTTGTAGGGGGTGACCTGATCGATCTCCGAACGGCGCAGACCGCGCCCGAGCGCGCCCTGCCCGAGTGTAATGCCATAGATGATCGTGGGATCGGACTGGAGGCGCATGCCGACACGGAGCCGGTTGACGAACACAGCGGCGACCTGGGGCCGTTCGCTGGCCAGCCCGGTTTCGCGCTCGACGATGGAGGCGAGAATGACCAGATCGGCCGGGTCTTCGATGGGCAGATCCTCGTCGCGGCCTTCCCAGATTTCGGCCAGCGCCTCGTCCATGGCGGCGGTCATGGCGTCGATCACCGACTGACGGGTATCACCGCGGCGATAGGAATAGGCGCCGGGCAAGAGGCTGCCTTCGGGGGGCAGGACGTCGATGTTGCCGGTCAGGTCAGGGTCATCATTGACGCGTTCGACCACCTGCCAGGAGGTAAAGCCTTCCGGGACCACCACCTGATGCTGGATCGGGGTGCCTTCGGTCAGCTCCTGGATGATATCGAGCATCGATGCGTTGGCGGCGATGTTGAACTCGCCAGCGCGCAGATCGTCTCCGCGACGCAAAAGACGCGAGCCGTAATTGAAGACATCGGCGTTGGAAATGAACCCCTGTTCCTCAAGGCGCGAGGCAACCGTGCCAAGAACATTGCCGGATTCGACAACAAAGCTGCGGTCCTCATCGAACGGCCCGTCGGCGTTAAAAACCGTGACGCCATAGATGAACACGCCGGCGATGCCCAAAAGAGCGAGCAGAATAAGGGTCAGCAGGCCATTGAGGGCCTCGAAAAAGCCATTGGACGAGCGGCGGCGGTTCTTCTTCTTGCGGTCGGCCATGCGGTCGAGTTCACCCCCTTCAGTCTGGCGCGGGCCTTGGGCCCGTCATATCAAGGATAGTCTATGCGTGCGAATCCGCATGGGCCGCATGGTCATATGGGCCAAAAAATCGGGCGAAAACAAGGGTCAAATGGGGGATTAGGGCTGCCAGCACGGCGTTTACAGCCACTTCTGCCGTGGGCGCGGAGAGGTGGCAGGTCCCCGGATCAAGCCCGAGGACGACGAGGTAAAAAGGATTGGGCGCTAAGGCTAGCCGACCTTGGAAAAGATCAGGGATGCGTTGGTGCCGCCAAAGCCGAAGGAATTGGACAGCGCCACGTTGATTTCCTTTTTCACCGGCGTGTGCGGGGCCAAATTGATGACGGACTCCACCGAGGGATTGTCGAGATTGATGGTCGGCGGCGCGATATTGTCGCGCATGGCCAGCAGCGAAAAGATAGCTTCGACAGCGCCGGCCGCGCCGAGCAGATGGCCGACGGCGGATTTCGTCGAACTCATCACGGCATTGGACGCGGCATCACCCAGAAGACGGGTGACAGCGCCCAGTTCGATTTCATCGCCGAGCGGGGTCGAGGTGCCATGGGCGTTGATGTAGTCGATTTCGGCTGGTGCAATACCGGCGCGCTTGAGGGCGGCGGACATGGCGCGGAAGCCGCCATTGCCATCCTCGGCGGGCGCGGTGATGTGGTGCGCATCACCCGACAGGCCATAGCCGATCACTTCGCCATAGATATGGGCGCCGCGTGCCTTGGCATGCTCGTATTCCTCGAGAACGACGATACCGGCGCCCTCGCCCATGACGAACCCGTCGCGGTCCTTGTCATAGGGACGCGAGCCCTTTTCCGGGGCATCGTTAAAGCCCGTGGACAGCGCGCGGCAGGCGGCAAAGCCGGCAAGCGAGAGGCGGTTGATCGGAGATTCGGCGCCGCCGGCCACCATCACGTCGGCATCGTCGAGCGCGATCAGGCGGGCCGCATCGCCGATGGCGTGCGCGCCGGTGGAACAGGCGGTGACCACCGAATGATTGGGACCTTTGAGGCCGTGCTCGATGGAAACGTAGCCGGATGCCAGATTGATGAGGCGGCCGGGAATAAAGAACGGGCTGATGCGGCGCGGGCCTTTTTCAGCCAAGGTGATCGAGGCATCGTAGATGCCGCCAACCCCGCCGATCCCCGAACCGATGAGAACGCCGCTGCGCTCCTGCTGTTCGAGGGTTTTTGCCTCATAGCCGGAATCGCGGAGGGCCTGGGTGGACGCCGCCATGGCAAAGACGATGAACGGATCGACCTTGCGCTGTTCCTTGAGCTCCATCCAATCATCGGGATTGAACTTGCCCTCGGCGGTGTCGCCCATTGGAATGCGGCAGGCGATCTGGCATGCCAGATCGCCAACCTCAAAGTCGGTAACACGCTGCGCGCCAGATCTGGACGCAAGAATATTGGACCAAACGGTTTCGTGACCAACGCCCAGAGGGCTGACGATACCGAGACCGGTGACGACGACGCGGCGCATTTTCATGGGCGTAAAGCTAACCGGCGAAGCCGATTATGCAGTTGCCTTGGTGAGGAAGGCGACGGCGTCACCGAAAGTCTGGATGGACTCGGCAGCGTCATCGGGGATTTCCACGCCGAATTCTTCTTCAAAGGCCATCACGAGTTCGACCTGATCGAGCGAATCCGCTCCCAGATCGTCCATGAAGCTGGCCTTTTCAGTGACCTTGTCGGCCTCGACGTTGAGATGCTCCACGACGATCTTACGGACGCGATCTTCGATGTCGCTCATAGTGTCTTCCTTTTTTGCAGACTAAGAGTTCGTTGTTTAACGCTCTGCCTCTGGGCAGGGAGAGCTCCCTTTTTGCGCAGCGGCGGATTTTCCGGGCTTTTTGCCCTATTTTTTTAACTGCCGGCTACAGTGTGCCGGCGCAACTATCACACTTTGTTGTGCATGACCATATCGTCAAAGCAAGCGGACGCAAGTCCCTTTACCCATCAGATCATCACCATTCCACCATTGACGTTGAGGGTGTGGCCGGTGATGTAGGCTGCGCCCTCGCTGGAAAGGAACACGGCGGCGGCGGCAACCTCCTCGGCGGTGCCGAGCCGGCCGGCCGGCACCTTCTGAAGAATGGTTTCCTGCTGCTTTTCGTTCAATTCGTCGGTCATGGCCGAGGCAATAAAGCCCGGCGCAATGGTGTTGACGGTGATGCCGCGGCTGGCCACTTCATAGGCCAGGGACTTGCTCATGCCGGCAAGACCGGCCTTGGAGGCGGCATAATTGCCCTGGCCGGGATTGCCCACGACGCCGACCACCGACGTGATCGAAACGATGCGGCCAAAACGGCGCTTCATCATGCCCTTGATGGCCGAACGGGTGAGGTGGAAGGGGGCGGTCAGATTGATCTTGAGGACGTCGTCCCACTCCTCGTCCTTCATGCGCATGAACAGATTGTCGCGGGTCATGCCGGCATTGTTGATGAGAATATCGACGCCACCCATGGCCTCCTCGGCCTGCGGTACCAGACGTTCGACCGAATCGAGATCGGAAAGATTGCAGGGCAGAATGTGCTTTTTGCCCGAAATGCCCTTGGCAACCTCTTCGAGCGCTCCGACGCGGGTGCCCGAGAGGGCCACTTCGGCGCCCTGAGCGGCCAGAGCTTTGGCGATGGCCGAG
>NZ_CAXAXY010000123.1:0-7653 GCF_963972885.1 uncultured Pelagibacterium sp.
GCCGTAAACCGCGTACCCGCCGCAATGCGCTCCGCCAGCGCCTCGATCCGCGACAGAAAGAACGATTGCACTCCAGATACGCCAGCCAATGCCCGCTCGATAACGCGCACCCTGATTTCAGGATCGGCAGTCCCGAACGCCTCGCGCTCGATCCGCACGATTCCCAGGGGATCGCGCGCGGCATGCCCGGCGATAAACCCATCGGTCGCCCGAATGGCCAAAGCATCGATCCGCTGGAGCCGTTCGGCGGCCTTGCCCAGCCGATCGGGCGCGAGCCCGAGATCGGCAAGGCCGGGCAACGCGTCGCGCCAGCGCGTGCGTTCATAGGTTCGATCGGCGTTGGACGGGTCGAAGGCCGGCGACAACCCGGCCCGCGCCACCAGCGTCGCCAACGTTTCGGGCGAAACTCCAAGCAGCGGCCGGAAAACACAAATTCCCTCGACGCTCGAAAATGTCCTTATGCCGCCCAGCCCGGAAACTCCGCTGCCATGGGCAAGCCGCATCAGGACCGTTTCGGCCTGATCGCGCAGATGATGGGCGGTGAGCAGAATTTCGGCCCCGTCGGCGTCCATCGCCTGCGCAATCAGCCCGTAGCGGGCTTTGCGCGCCGCGCTCTGCCTGCCTGTCGAAGGTTTGTCCCCCGTCCAGGCAAGCGCGCGGCAGGAAAGTCCGAGCTTTCCGGCCTCGCGAGCAACCATGGCCGCTTCGGCCTGCGCCTCGGGCCGCAAGCCGTGGTCGACGGTATAGACGATCGCCCTGGGCTTTGTGCCGCTCCAGGCGGCATAGAGAAGCATCAGTGCAAGCGAATCGGCCCCGCCCGAAACGGCGAGGCCTATGGTTTTTCGACCGGCCAGAGGCGCAAAAAGCGTCTCGGGGTCGAGACCGCACAACGCCATGTCAGCCGGGGTCAGCACCCCGCCTGCGCCTGCTCGGCCGTCACCCTGTCCTTGAAGGCCTGGGTGGAGTCCGGATAGCGACGCAGCACTTCGCCATAAGTCCGGCACGCGGTATCGAACTCTCCCGCCCCGTGCAGCGCAACGCCGAGGCTGAACAGCAGATCGGGCGCACGGGTCGAGGTCGTGTAGCTTTCGAACCCTTCGAGCAGAACTTCGGCCGCTTCCCCATAGGCGGCGCGTTCGATCAACGTTTCGCCCAGCCAATAGGTCGCATCGGGCGCCTGCTGGTGGTTGGGGAAGGTTTCGATGAACTGGCGAAACTGGTTTTCCGCAAAGGCGTATTCGCCCCGCACCACGGCATCGTAACCCGCCTGGTACTGAGCGTTGGCATCGCCATCCTCAAGCGGGATCGCATCGGGATCGAAACTGAGATCGAGCGGCTCGGAGGGTGGCGTGCTGCCCAATTCGCCCTCGGGTGGGCCCAGAACGACCCCGTCAGCACCCTCCTCACTCGACTCCTGCCCGAACACATCGCTGGCATAGAGGTTGTCCTCGCCGCCGATTTCGCTGCTATCGATGATGTCGGAATCCCCGATCAGGGGATCGATCACCGTCTGATCGGAGGGGGCCGGCTCGCTCTGGGGCTGGGGGTCCTGCGGCAACCGCTCGGCAGGCGTCTCGCCGCCGGATGGGATTGCCGCATCAGTTTCCCCCAGGCTCCCGCCCTCCAGCTGCTGGAAGCGGTATTCATTGTCTTCCTGGGTGCGCTCGAGAAGGCTCTGGAGCTGGGTGAGCTGGAACTGAAGCCCCTCGATCTGACCCGAATTGAGCCGCACCTGCTCTTCGAGCTGGTCGATGCGCACCTGCATACCGGCCAGGTCATTGCCCTGCCCCTGTCCGGCGACAGTCATGGAAAAAGTCAGAAGTCCCGCCGTTGCGGCGATCACGGCGCCCTGCCGCCATCGCCCCACGAGCGTCGTTAAAAGTCTCGACACAACAAATCTCCTTTAAACGCGCCACTTTTGCATTGGCAACGCAGTTCAACGATTTAAGGATGCGTGATTAAAGCAGGTTTTTGGCAAAAAAGAAGCGCCGGGACCAGATACGCGGTCCCGACGCTATGCCTCCAGATTGGCATTGGCGATTTGGATGGTCAGTTTGTCAAAACGGTGACCGCGCGGCGGTTCTGGCTCCAGCACGAAATATCGTTGCAGATCGCGACGGGGCGTTCCTTGCCGTAGGAAACGGTCGAGAGGCGCTCCTGGGGAATGCCGCGGGAAACCAGATAGTTGACGACAGCGGTGGCACGGCGGGCACCCAGCGCGATGTTGTATTCGCGCGTGCCGCGCTCATCGGCGTGACCTTCGATCACGATGCGGTACTGGGCGTATTGCTGCAGCCACTGGGACTGCTGGTCCAGTGTCGCCTGCGCATCGGCGGTCAGAACCGAAGAATCGGTTTCAAAGAAGACGCGGTCGCCGACCGAAACCAGGAATTCCTGCTGGCTGCCAGGAGCACCGCCGCCCCCGGCGGCATCGCCGCTGATATTGCCGACGCCTGTGGTCGGTGTGCGGGCGCAGGCTGCGACGGCAACGAGCAAAACCGCCAACAGGAGGCCTTTGCCGAAACGAAGAAGGGGCATGGTCGAACCCATAGCGAAAAAGCTCCAGAACCGGAAAATTGTGGTTAGCATTTTTACAGCGCGTTATCTTAATCGCGCGTGTGTGGGCATAGTTAATCTTGTGCTAATCGGGCGCAATTGCGGCATCTGCCCGGCAAAAAGGCGTCCCGAAACAGGACGCCTTGCATGTGTTGCACGACTGCAATGGCCATTACGACAACAGCGGGCCCCAGGCCGGATCGGACGCGAAGCCCTCGGTGGGAACGCGCCGCTCGTTACGGCCCCAGATGTCGATGGAATAAAGCTGGGAACCGTCATTGCCACCGGGGTCACGGAAATACATCAAGACCCGGCCATTGGGCGCCCATGTGGGCCCCTCGGCGTGGTAGGAAGTGGCAAGGATACGCTCACCCGATCCATCCGGTCCCATGATGCCGATCGAGAACTGGCCACCCGACTGGCGGGTAAAGGCGATCAGATCGCCCTTGGGCGACCAGACCGGGGTCGAATAGGACCCGTCGCCATACGAAATCCGTTCCGCGCCACCACCGGCCGCCGACATCACGTAAATTTGCGGACGCCCGCCCCGATCGGATTCGAACGCAAGACGCTGCCCATCCGGCGAGTAGGAGGGCGAGGTGTCGATGGCCGAGCCCGTGGTGAGCTGCTGAGGCTGACTGCCCCCCAGATCCATCGCGTAGATATTGGTGACCGCGCCATTGCTGACCGAGAACACCAACCGGCGACCATCGGGCGAAAAACGCGGGGCAAAGCTCATCTGTCCGAACTGGCCGATGGACTGTGCCTGGCCTGTCGCCATGTTCACAACGAAAATGCCTGAAGAGGTCGGGCCGTCCAGGACCATATAGGCAATGAGCTGGCCGTCGGGCGACATGCGCGGGGTAAGGATCTGCTGGGCGCCATCGCTGAGATAGCGGATATTGGCGCCGTCCTGATCCATGATGGCCAGCCGCCGGACGCGGTTGGCGCGCGGGCCGCTTTCGGCCACGAACACGACGCGGGAGTCGAAATAGCCCGTTTCCCCGGTCAGCCCCGTGTAGACCGCGTCCGATGCGATATGGGCGATACGGCGCCATGAGCTTGCGTCCGTACCGTATGATTTTCCCGTTACCTGCGCGCCCGCCGTCGTGTCCCACAACCGCAGGCTCGACTGGATCTGTTCCGCGCGGTTGGCGTCCGCCATGATCACCGCGTCCGCGCCCGTCGAGCGCCAGGCGGGGAAATCGGGGGTCTGGCTGGGATCGCCCACCTGGGCGGGGTATCCGGCCGGATCGACCAGCCGGAACAGGCCCGAATTGGTCAAATTGTTGCGCACCACCTGCGCCACCTCGGCCCCGAAAGCCGCATCGGCGGAGGCGAAATTGGGGATGGCGATGGGCATGGGCGTGAAATTGCCGCCCGTCACCGTGATCTGCAATTGCGCCAGCACCGGACTTGCGGCCATCATCGCGGCGCCGGAAAGCCCCAGCCTGAGCGCAGTCCTGCGGGTCATCGAAATGTTTTCCACGTCAGTCTCCATGTTTGACGGCCTGTGCCGCCGCCTCGATCCGAAGGGTCAATCGGAGAGGCCAAATTGAGGTTGCCCCGATTATCGGCAAATCATGTCCGAATATCGGTGAGAGGTCAGTTTTGCGCTCGTTATTGCATTTTGGCCACGCATTGATGTCGCTCGGTTAAAGGTCGCGCGGATCGAACGTCACGTCCACCTGCCGCCAGCTGTCGTATTTTTCTGCCGGCAGCATGGTATAGGGACCGCAGCGCTCAACGGCCCGCTGGGCGGCAAACGCCGTGGAACGCATGAGATCGTCGGTCAGCGCCGAGCGGATTTCAGTCGCTGAAACCGACCCGTCCCGGTTGAACGTAACCAAGACCCGCACCGTCAGCCCCGGCACGCTGAGCGCGCCCGGCGGCGGCGTCCAGCAGCGACGCATGGCAGCGGCCAGCGCCGATTGCTCGGACTGGGTGAGCGTCGCAGACTGACCGCTGGGCGCTCCCAACGAGGATTGCCCACCGTCGCCTGTTGTGGCCCCGCGTGAGGTTTCCTCATTGATCAGATCGCCGATGCGGTCGGCAATGTCATCGGACACCTGGCTGGAGGGCTCCTGCGGCGTTGGGCTAGGCTCGGGCTGACGCTGCGCCTCGGCAAACTGCTCGCGCAGTTGCGACACCGACGACGTGACCTGCGGCGGTACCGGCGCGACAGGCTCCGGCTCGGGTTCAGGTTCGGGCTCCGGCTCTGGTTCCGGCTCAGGCTCAGGCTCAGGCTCAGGTTCTGGCTCCGGAACAGGTTCAGGCGCGGGCTCTGGCTCTGGTGCGGGTGTCGGCTCAGGCTCGGGTGCCGGTTCGGGTTCCGGCGTGGGCTCGGGACGCGGCGCCGGGGTGGGCGGCGGTGTGGGCTCGGGTTCCGGTTGAGGTTCAGGCTCCGGCTCGGGTTCCGGAGCAGGTTCGGGCGCCGGCGCTGTCTCAATAGTGGGCGCTGGAGACGGGGTATCGGAAATTTCGGGGTTGGGCTGGTCTTCTTCGGTGTTGCCGGTGCGCTCGGCAAGCTCGGCCTCGGTTTCGGTATCGACGGCCGACGGTGTTTCGGTCTCCACGATCTCGCTTTGCAGATTGCCCGCCTGGATATTTGAAAATTCCGAAATCGGGACGAGATCGACCGAAATCGCCGAATCCATGTTCGGATCGAGCCGCTCGACGCTCGAGAGCTGCACGAGGGTGAGCCCGATAATGGCGATATGGCCGACGACCGATACGGTGGTCCCGATCCGCATGGACTATTGCCCCGAGCTGTCGGCAGTCGGCTGCTGCGTGATCAATCCGATGCGCGAATATCCGGCCGACGAAAGCGTGCCCATGACATCCATCACGGTGCCGTAGCTGGCAGAGGTGTCGCCCCGCACATAGATCCGGTCTTCAGTCGATTCCGCGAGCGCGGAAACGGCGTCCACCAGCGCGGAAGACACCACCGGCTCGTCATCGACAAAAATCTCACCCTCGGGGGTAACCGAAACCATGATCGGGGTGCGCGGCGTCTGCAACTCGCCCGCCGATGACTGCGGCAGATCGACCGCGACCCCCGCCGTCATCATCGGAGCGGCGACCATGAACACGATGAGCAGCACCAGCACCACGTCCACAAAGGGCGTGACGTTGATTTCGCTCATCATGGCCCTGCGCTGGCCGCGACGGCGGCGGCGTCCGCCCCCGCTTCCGCCTGCAACACCCATGCCCATTATTTGCGGCTCCGCGCTTCGAGCTGGCGGCCCAGAATGGCCGCGAATTCATCGGCAAAGCCTTCAAGCCGGCCAACCAGCTTGTTGGCATCGCCCGAGAGCTTGTTGTAGGCGATAACCGCCGGAATGGCCGCCACAAGGCCGATGGCCGTGGCAAAAAGCGCTTCGGCGATGGGGCCGGCGACAACGCCAAGGCTGGCGCTTTGCGAGGCCGCAATGGACGAAAAGGCGTTCATGATGCCCCAGACGGTGCCGAACAAGCCGATGAACGGGGCCGCCGAGCCCACGGTCGCCAGAAACGAGAGCCGGCTTTCAAGCTGTTCGCTTTCGCGCGCGATGGCCACGTCGAGCACTTTGTCGAGCCGCGCCTGCACGCCGAGATAGCTCGAGGCGTTCTGTTCGTGGCTGCGCTTCCATTCCTTCATCGCTGCAACGAACACCGCCGCCAGCCCGCTGGTGGGGCGCTGGGAGAGCGTCTGATAGAGCTCTTCGAGCGACTGGCCCGACCAGAAGGTCTTTTCGAACTGGTTCATGTCCGACCGCACGCGGGTGAATTTGAGCGATTTGTCGATGATGATGGCCCAGCACCAGATCGACGCGGCCAGAAGGCCGAGCATCACCAGCTTGACGACGATGTCGGCCATCAGAAACAGGCCGATGGGCGAAAAATCGGTGTGCGCCGCCGCGCTGCCCACTGCGTCCATAGCTTCCATTATGAGTGTTCCTCGGAGAAAAAACCTTGCCGATGGGTGCCCCGCCGCCAGCAACACCCGATGCAATCGCGGTCAAATTTGTCAAAATTAACGCCGCGTGCAGAAAAGTGGTCCCACTTTTCGTCGTCAAAGCGACGCAGGTTGAATTTCGACAAATGCCCGCGACCGGGTCACCGCGACGCAGCAGGGCCGCTTGCCCCATTTATGGTCAAGGAAAGGTTAAGAAGCGCTCAACGCCGATCAAGTAAGGCGCGAAGGGCTGCTGGCAGGCGGACCGGCCGCCCCGCGGCGTTGAGCAAAACCGCCTGGACCTGCGCCCGACAGATGATTTCTGCGTCGCGCTTCATCGATTGCGCCAGAGCAAACCGCGCCCCGCCGGCCGCGGCCATTTCCGTTGTGACCTCGAGCAGATCGTCGATACGGGCGGGTCTGTCGTAGGAAATGGTCATTTCCCGCACCGCGAAGGCGAGGCCCTCGGCGATCAATTGAGAGTGATGGATGCCATGGGCGCGCAAAAATTCGGTCCGTGCCCGCTCGAAAAATTTCAAATACGCGGCGTGATAGACATTGGTGGAAAAATCGGTGTCCTCGAAATAGACGCGTACCGGGAACCGGTGGATGCCATCGGCCCCGATTTCGCCGCCAAAAACGCTCACTCCCCGCTCTCCTCCTCGAACAGGCTCGCCTGCAGGCCAGCAAAGCCCTGCGGGACGGCATAGCCCATGTGCTGGAACGAGAGTGCCGTCATCATCCGTCCACGCGGGGTGCGCTGGATGAACCCCTGCTGGATGAGATAGGGCTCGACGATTTCCTCGATGGCATCGCGCGGTTCGGACAGTGCGGCCGAAATGGTTTCGATGCCGACCGGCCCGCCGCCATAAAATTCGGCAATTGTCGTAAGATAGCGCCGGTCGAGCTGATCGAGCCCCCTGGCATCAACATCGAGCCGCAACAGCGCCTTGTCGGCGACCTTGCGGTTGATCTCGGCCGCGCCCTCGACAAGCGCGAAATCGGTGACCCGGCGCAACAGACGCCCCGCAATGCGCGGCGTGCCGCGCGAGCGGCGGGCGACTTCAAGCGCACCATCCGATGTCATGGCCATGCCCATCAGCCGCGCACCGCGCTCGACGATCTGGACCAGTTCTTCGGGCGTGTAAAAATTCAATCGC
>NZ_CAXAXY010000124.1:0-7598 GCF_963972885.1 uncultured Pelagibacterium sp.
ACATAAAGTTCAAGCACCAGCACGCGCAGCGCCGCAAGCAGGGGTGTGCCCAGCGCCACCCCGAGCGGCCCGAGGGCCACGCCCATGAACAGCAGGAAGATGATGGTCAGGGCCGGGGCGAGATTGACCACCCGATCCTGGATCAGCGGCGTTGTGACATTGGCATCGAACTGCTGGATCAGGGTATAGCCGCCCAGAACGATCAGTGCCGTCGTCCAGTCCTGGCCGATCATCGACAGACCGATGGGAACGAAAGCAAGTATCGGCCCGACAAAGGGGATGAAGTTGAGAAGCCCCGCGATCAGACCGAGCGTTAGCCCATAAGACACGCCCATCACCAAAAGCAGCACCGTTGTCAGACCTCCGACGATGGCCATCAGCGCCAACTGGCCGACCAGCCAATGCTGTAGCGTCGTGCCGGCCTTGGCCAGCACCTCACGCGCCCGCGGGCGTGCCTCGATGGGCAGCAGAATGGCAAGCCCGTCGCGATAGCGTTTGGGATCGATGGCGAGGAATATCCCTGTGAGAAAGACGATCACCATATTGGAGAGCAAACCAAACCCGGTGCCCAGCACGGCACCGGCCCCGCCAAAGATGGTCTGAGGTTCGGGAATGGCTTCGACGATGTCGGTGACATCGAAGGTGCGCGCCACCGGCAGACCCCAATCGTTGAGCTGGCTCGCCACCATGTCCCAGGCTTCGGCCAATGCTCTTGAAAGCGCATCGAACTGGGTGACAATGGTCACCCCGCCGCCAATCGCGGCGACAATGACGAGCACCACGACAAAAATCAGGGTCAGGATCACGGCGACGGCGCGCGGCAGAATGGGTACGAGCCGCATCAGGAGCCGGATGAGCGCGTCGAGAACAGCGGCCACGAGGACCGCCGCGAAAACGAGCATGATGATGTGCGCATAGAGCGCGGCAAGCACCAGCGCCAGAAGTCCGATAAATGCCAAAAAAATCGCGCGCGCCAAATCAGCTCTCCGCCCCTTACGAAAAGCTAAGACTCGTGGGGCCCAAGAGTTCCAATTGCGCTATTGCGCCGAGACCAGCCCCGCTTCCCAGCCCAGAATGGCGCGCTTGCGCACGATGCCCCAATGGTAGCCGGTGAGCGCCCCGGTCGAACCCACGATGCGATGGCAGGGGACAACGAAGGAGATGGGGTTGCGCCCCACCGCCCGGCCAATGGCGCGGGCAGCATTGGGCCGGCCGACAGCGCGGGCCACCTCGCCATAGGTCGCGGCACGCCCGGCCGGAACCTTGAGCAGGGTTTCCCAGACCTTGATTTCGAACTGGGAGCCGATCATCACCAACCGGATGGGCTGGTCGGGATCCCAGCGGTCGGGATCGAAGATGCGGGCGGCGATGGGGGCAATGGCGGCATCGTCGCGCTTGTAGGCGGCATTGGGCCAGCGATTGGCCAGATCCTCGAACGCGTATTGTTCCTTGCCATCATCGGCAAAGGAAATGCCGGCCACCCCATACTGGGTGACCATCAGGCACACCTTTCCGAACGGGGAGGGCGCATAGCCCCAGGCGACCTCCAGCCCCGCGCCCCTGGCACGGTAAACGCCCGGTGGCACCGCATCATAGGTCACGAACAGATCGTGAAGGCGTGACGGTCCGGAAAGACCCAGCTCGTAGGTCGTATCGAGCACGCTCATATTGTCACGCAGAAGTTTTCGCGCGTGGTCGAGGGCCACGGCCTGGGCAAAGCTTTTCGGCGTCAGCCCGCACCAGCGGCGGAACATATCGACCAGCTGGCGCTCGGTCATCGAGAGCGCATTGGCCAGTCCGGCGATATCGGATGCTTCGGGGCCGGGCATCGAGAGGTATTCGATGGCCTGCGCGATGGTGCGATAGGTCTCGTCGGTGGTCATATCGGGAAGCTGTGAAATTGCTGTCATCTCGTTCATGGGTTCACACTATCGACCGATGGCCCGCCCGACGACCCGATTTTTACACCGATCAGCGCTTGGCCCTGCTTAGGGCATGACCGAAGGCGTCGGCAAAGCTGGCCTTGTCGTCGGGGGTCAAGAACCGCCCGATTTCCACCTCGCCTTCGCGGGTTAGGATCTTGAGCGCGGTCACCCGGCCCTCTTTGTCGCGGATCACCGAAAAGCGGATGAAAAACGGATTGAACGAGAGGGCGGTCTCCCGCCCCTTCTTGGTGACATGGCGAATATCGAGGGTGTCGGGCCAGAGAGTGATCTCCTCGAACATCTCGGTATCCCTGAGCGAAGCAGTGAGCGCCCAATAGAGCAGGAGCACATCGAGCCCCAGAAGGCCGACGACGGGCCAGGCCCCCATGGCGTAAAACGCGATGCCGGGAATCGAGGCCATCACACAGGTGAACGCGATCACCCAGCGGATGCCCTTGGGCGAGAGGGAGCGGTGCGGGGTCAGCAATGCGGCAAAGAGCGGGCTTTGGGTCATCTCGACTTGCCTTTTGGCCTTGGCGCCATTCTAAGAGGATTGTCCGCACACAAATCAAATCAATTATCGGCGCACCCATGCCCAAGCCACTGACCCGGGCCGAGATCGAAAAGATCTTCGAGGCCTTCTCGCTTCACGATCCCGAGCCCAGGGGCGAGCTCGATTACGTCAATGTCTTTACACTGCTGGTCGCCGTGGTTCTGAGCGCTCAAGCCACCGATGTGGGGGTCAACAAGGCGACAAAGGCGCTGTTTGCCATTGCCGACACGCCCGAAAAGATGGTGGCGCTGGGTGAAGACGCCATCCGCCAGCACATAAAGACCATCGGGCTTTATCGCAACAAGGCCAAAAACGTCTTTCTTTTGAGCCAGATGCTGATCGAAAAGCACGCAAGCGAAGTCCCAGACACGCGCGAGGCACTGGAATCTTTACCCGGCGTGGGGCGGAAGACGGCCAATGTCGTGCTCAATATCGGGTTCGGCCAACCCACGATCGCTGTCGATACCCATCTGTTCCGGGTGGGAAACCGCACGGGGATCGCCCCGGGCAAGACGCCGCTGGCGGTGGAGCTGGCCCTGCTCAAGCGTGTCCCCAAACACTATCTGTTGCACGCCCATCACTGGCTGATCCTGCACGGGCGCTATGTGTGCAAGGCGCGCAAGCCAGAATGTTACCGCTGCATCATTGCCCAGTGGTGCCGCTATCCGGCAAAGACCGCCGGCTAGGACCAATCGACATTCAGCTTAGGGTGAGCCGAAAACGGCGGTTTTCGAGAACCGGAGCGGAGCGTACGTTCGGGTACGTGAGCACCGGAAGCGCAGAAAACTGCCATTTGCAGGCCGCCATCATCTGAATGTCGATTGGTCCTAGACCGGTTGCGCCTCCGGCCGCTATGGCTTAAGCGGGGGGCAGTATCCATGACAGTTTATGCGGAGCGCCGATGACCACGCGGTTCGACGTCCTGACCATCGGCAATGCCATCGTCGATGTGATCGCCCCGATCGATGACAAATTCCTTGTCGATGAGAGTTTACGCAAATCGATCATGCATCTTGTCGATGCCGATCGCTCGGCGGACCTGTACGCCAAGATGCCCGAGACCAAGTCGATCATTCCCGGCGGCAGCTCGGCCAACACGGCAGCGGGCGTTGCGGCGCTCGGCGGGCGCGCGGCGTTTGTGGGCAAGGTTGCCGAAGACGAGCTTGGGCTTGTGTTCCGCGACGATTTCGACACCAAGGGCATTCACTACGAAACCGCGTATCTGCGCGACGATGTGGCCACCGCCCGCTCGATGATTCTGGTCACGCCCGATGGCGAGCGCACCATGAACACCTATCTGGGCGCCTGCCAGCACCTGACCGAAGACGATATCGTCGAGGAAACGGTCGGTGCTTCGGCCATCACCTATATGGAAGGCTATCTGTGGGACCCCCCGCAGGCCAAGAAGGCCTTTATCATGGCGGCCCATTACGCCCACAAGAACGAGCGCGCCGCGGCGATCACGCTGTCGGACCCGTTCTGTGTCAACCGCTTCCGCAACGAGTTTCTCGATCTGATCAAGTCAAAGACCATGGATTACGTCTTTGCCAATATCGAAGAGGTCAAGGCGCTCTATGAGACCGACGACCTCAATGTCGCGGTGCGCCAGCTTGCCGAAGACGCCGAAATCGCAGCGGTGACCATGGGCGCGCGCGGAGCCATGGCGATCAAGAACGGGGAAATCGTTTCCGTGCCGGCGTTTCCTGTCAGCAATGTTGTCGATGTGACCGGCGCGGGCGATCTGTTCGCCTCGGGATTCCTTCTGGCCACGGCGCGCGGGCAATCGATGGAAGAAGCGCTCAAGCTGGGGTGTCTTGCCGCCTCGGAGGTGATTTCGCACTATGGCGCCCGCCCGGTCGCCGATCTCAAGGCGCTGGCACGAGGCGAGGGGATTGCGGTTTAGACCTTCCGCAACGCCACTTCGTGAATGGAGTGGTCGGCGCCTTTCTTGAGAATCAGATCTGCTCGCCCACGGGTGGGCAGAATGTTTTCGCGCAGGTTCGGCAAATTGATCGATTGCCAGATGGATTTGGCCGTCGAAATCGCCGTCAGTTCCGACAGTTCGGAAAAGCGTTTGAAAAAGCTTTGCGGATCGCGGAACGCGGTTTCGCGCAGCTTCATGAAGCGCTCGACATACCAGGCCTCGAGCACATGCTCGTCGGCGTCGATATAGACCGAGAAATCGATGAAATCGGACGCAAAGACGATTGGATTGCCGGTTCTGGGCAATTCACCGGGCTGAAGAATGTTGAGCCCCTCGACGATCAGAATGTCGGGGCTTTCGACGACCACACGCTCGCCGGGCACAATGTCATAGACCAGGTGGGAATAGGTCGGCGCGCTGACACGCGGCTTGCCCGATTTGATCGCTGCAAGAAACTCGACGAAGGCAGACCGGTCATAGCTTTCGGGAAACCCCTTGCGCTGCATCAGCCCGCGTTTTTCCAGCACCGCGTTTGGATACAGAAACCCGTCGGTGGTGATGAGATCGACCTTGGGCGAACTCGGCCAGCGGCGCAGAAGGGCACTCAGAATGCGTGCGGTGGTCGATTTGCCGACGGCCACCGATCCGGCGACGCCGATGATGAACGGCACCTTGGCGCCATTGTGCCCGAGAAACCGGGTCGAGGCATGATGAATGGCCTGAATGGCTTCGACGTAGAACGAGAGCAGGCGGGTCAGCGGCAGATAGACGATTTCAGCTTCGGCGAGGGAAATCGGATCGTTGAGCGCCCGAAGATGTTCGATGTCCTCGCGATCGAGCGTCATGGGCTCGTCGGCGCGCAACCGCGCCCATTCCTCGATCGTAAAGCTCAGATAAGGCGTGTAGGTAATCCTGGCCATTGTCAGTCCCCGGACCTTGCGGCCTTTTCGGCCAGGCCCGATTGCGCCGTGCGCCGGTCGAGTTCCTCGGACACCTCCGAGAGCGCAACGCCCTCCGAGCGCAACAGCACCAAAAGGTGATAGACCAGATCGGCGCTTTCCTTGACCAGCTCTTCGCGATCCCCGCTCATCGCCGCGATCACGGTTTCGACCGCCTCTTCGCCAAGCTTCTGGGCACATTTGGCGGTGCCTTTGGCGATCAGCCTTGCCGTATAGGAGACCTCGGGCGAGGTGCCGGCCCGCTCGGCCAGACGCGCGTCAAGCGCTTCGATACTCAATGTCATGAAATTGTGCCTCCGTCTCCGCGCCATCCGTCTAACCATTGCCGGGGGCGGGGTGCAAGCAATCAAAAAGGGTTAGTCGAGTCGCATGGGAATGCCGGCCGCCGCCATATGCGCCTTGGCCTGGCCAATGGTGAACGTGCCGAAATGGAAGATCGAGGCGGCCAGAACGGCCGTCGCATGACCCTCTTTTATGCCATCGACAAGATGATCGAGGGTGCCCACGCCACCCGAGGCAATGACCGGCACGTCCACGGCGTCGGCGATGGTGCGTGTCAATTCGAGATCGAAGCCCGATTTGGTTCCGTCGCGGTCCATGGAGGTGACCAGCAATTCGCCGGCGCCGCGCTCGACGGCGCCAATGGCAAACTCGACGGCGTTGAGCCCGGTCGGCTTGCGCCCGCCATGGGTGAAAATTTCCCAGGTGCCGGAGTCGCCGCGCTTGGCATCGACCGAAACGACGATACACTGATTGCCGAATTTGTCGGCGGCTCGTGCCACGAAATCGGGATCGTTGACCGCCGCCGAATTGATCGAGACCTTGTCGGCGCCGGACAACAGCAGCTTGCGGATATCGTCATTGGTGCGCACGCCACCGCCCACGGTGACCGGCATGAAGCAATGTTCGGCGGTGCGGGCAACGACGTCGAAAATGGTATCGCGGCCCTCGTGAGAGGCGGCGATATCGAGAAAGCAGAGTTCGTCCGCTCCGGCCGCGTCATAGGCGATGGCCGCTTGCACGGGATCGCCTGCGTCGACCAGATCGACGAAATTGATGCCCTTGACGACGCGGCCGTCCTTGACGTCAAGGCAGGGAATAATGCGAGCTTTAAGTGTCATCGGACGCCCGCTCCTTTTTTCGAATTCGCTGTCCCCGCGGCTGCGCCACTGCGGGCAAGCTGGCCGTCCTTGACGTCAAGGCAGAGAATGATGCGGGCCTTGAGGGTCATGCCGCTTCGCCCTTCAATATGGCCAGTGCTTCACGTGAATCAATGCGCCCGTCATAGAGCGCACGGCCCGAAATCGCACCTTCTAGGATTTGCGCATCGGGCTCGGTCATGCGGCGGATGTCTTCTATTCCGGCCAGACCGCCAGAGGCGATGACCGGAATGGACGTGGCATTGGCCAGTTCCAGCGTCGAGGGCCAGTTGATGCCCTTCAATACTCCGTCGCGGTCGATATCGGTATAGATGATCGCTGCGACGCCGGCGCCCTCGAAGCGGCGGGCAAGGTCGATGGCAGAGAGTTCGGAGGTTTCCGCCCAGCCCTCGACGGCCACCTTGCCGCCGCGCGCATCGATGCCGACGGCGACCTGTCCGGGAAAGGCTTTGCAGGCGGCCTTGACCAGTTCGGGATCGCGCACGGCGACGGTGCCCAGGATCACCCGGGCCAGGCCTTTGTCGAGCCAGTTTTCAATATGGGCCAGCGTCCGGATGCCGCCGCCGAGCTGCACGGGAAAATCGACGGCCTTGAGGATCGCGTCCACAGCAGCGCCATTGACGCTCTCACCGGCAAACGCGCCATTGAGATCGACGACGTGCAGATACTCAAATCCCTGACCCTCAAACAGCTTGGCCTGAGCGGCGGGATCGTCGTTGAAGACGGTGGCCTGCTCCATATCGCCGAGTTTGAGCCGGACGCATTGACCGTCCTTGAGATCGATGGCGGGAAACAGGATCATGGGCGCCATTTCAGAAAGTTCGCGATCAGGGCCAGCCCGAGGGACTGGCTCTTTTCAGGGTGGAACTGGGTGCCGAAAATATTGTCGCGGCCGACAATGGCCGTGATGGCGCCACCGTAATCGGCGGTGGCGATCACCTCGCTAAGGTTCTCGGCTTTCATGTGATAGGAATGGACGAAATAAGCGTGCAGTCCGGTTTCGCCTGTCTCTATGCCGTCGAGCAGGGCATGGGGACGGGAAACGCTCAGCGTGTTCCAGCCCATATGCGGCACCTT
>NZ_CAXAXY010000125.1:0-7585 GCF_963972885.1 uncultured Pelagibacterium sp.
GAGGCGGAGCAGCACCCAATAGCCGGCGACAAAGCCTGCCAGAGCCGCCATGACCATGAGCAGCACGTCAGCGAAAATGGCGATCATCTTGTCGAGATAGGCGCTGGAAAACACCAGGACGATGGCTGTCGCGACAAGGAATGCGGCGGTGAGCGCGACCGGCAGGCGCAGATCCGACAGGATCGACACCGTGTCGTGCGGACGGTAGGCGGTGAGCGCCAGGCCGCCGGGCACAGTGAAGGGCAGGGCGGAAAGACCCCAGATCACGCCGAGCAGGGCCAATCCGCTCAGGGCGAAGAATGCGGCGGTGACTGCGATCGCCTTGAGCCTGCTTGCAACAGGGTTCATGGCCTATTCGGTTCCTTCCACGAACACCGAATAGGCGGTGTAGCAATAGGCGGCATCGCAATCGACGAGATCGAGTTCGAGCGCGAGGCGGCCGTCGTCCTCGGAGACGAAGGAGACGATGGGGTAATAATCGTCATAGCGATCTTCTCCCAGCAGCTTTCCGGCGGCGTTATAGATGCCCAGATCGAGGTCGGTGCAGTCCTCGTCGCAATCGCCCATGATCTCGATGGCGGTGTTGGTGGGTACATCGAGCTCGATGCGCGTGGTCGCACCCTCATTGAGGCGAACCACGCCAAAGGAATCGAGGAAAAACCCCGGCTTTGTGTATTCGATGTTTTCGAGCACCTGTTCGTAAAGGCGCGAGATATGAACGTTCTGGCTCATGGCCGGAAGCGCTGCCAACGACAGGCCGGCCGCGGAAAGCGCCGCGATGAAAGGCTTTGCGTGCAACATGGAATGGCGGTCCCTCGTCTTCTTGAGCCCGTCCCGCGCGGGGAACGGGTCCAGCATTAATGAGGCTCTGCGGGAACGGCAAGCCTCGCGCGGGTCAAAATTGGCTAAGGCGCCATGTTGAGCGGGATGGGCGAGGGCTCGTTGATGACCGTGATCCTGATCCGCTCATTGGCCGCCAGGTAAGGATCGTTGGCAAAGAACGGTTCGCTGGTCGCCCGACCGGCGACCGAGTAGATGTGCTCATCGGACAGCCCGAACTCGCCCAGCAGAGCCCGCACGGTATTGGCGCGGTCGGCGGAGAGCTCCCAGGCACCATAGGCCGGATTTGAATAGACAACGCCAGCGGCCGTGTGACCGGAAATGCGAACCTGGTTGGGAAGGCGCTGGAGAGTCGGGGCAACTGCTGCAATGGCGCTGCGCATCCATTCATAGGGATATTTCGACCCCTCCTGGAACATGGGGCGACCACGCTGCTCGACGATCTGGATGTCGAGTCCGTTTTCGGTGACCTCGACGATGAGATTGTCGGCAATCTCGGTGATGTCGGGGAGCGCTTCCCAAGCCTGTCTTATGCTGGCGGCGGCGCTGTGGAACATTTGCGGATCGGCGGCGGAAAGATCGAAGGCCGAGTCCTTTTCGGCGGCCTCGCCATCGCTCACGCTGCCGGCGGCCGGATCGGTCGAGGCGTAGTCCTGGGCGCCTATGGTCGCGATGCCGTTCGCTTCGACACTCGAGGTCAGCGAGCCCTGATCGTCCATCGCGCGACCGCCCATTGCTCCACCCGAACCCGAAGTGCTTTCGCTGATGTTGGGGGGCGCGAAATAATTGGCGAGGCCTTCTTTTTGCTCGGGCGTGGTCATGTTGATGAGCCAGAGGAGCAGGAAGAAGGCCATCATGGCCGTCACGAAATCGGCGTAGGCGATTTTCCAGGCGCCGCCGTGATGGGCGTGTCCAGCTTTCTTGACCTTCTTGACGATGATCGAGCCCTGCTGACGCGACATGACGAATGCTCCCGATGAAAAAGGCTAGACGACGGCTTTGAGATCGGACGTAGCGCGGTCGACTTCGGCGAAACTGGGTCGATCTTCGGACATGACGGCCTTGCGGGCGAATTCGATGGCGATGACCGGCGGGTAGCCGGACACATGGGCCAGCAGACCCGCCTTCATCGACAGGAAGTATTTCGACTCTGCCTCGTTGGTGTTGCGCAGGGCCTGGGCCATCGGGCCAAAGAAACCGTAGGCGACGAAAACGCCAAGGAACGTGCCCACAAGCGCGCCGCCAATCAGGTGGCCGAGCACTTCGGGCGGCTCGGAAATGGCGCCCATGGTCTTGATGACGCCCAGCACGGCGGCGACAATACCCAGGGCAGGCGTGGCATCGGCAAGAGACTGGACGGCGGTCACGACGCGCTCGGTTTCCTGATGGTGGGTCTCGAGCTCTTCGTCCATCAAGGATTCGAGTTCATGGACCGCATAGGTGCCCAGCGTGATCATGCGCAGGTAGTCGCACATGAATTCGACCGCGTGGTGGTTTTTTGCAAATGTGGGGAAGCGCGAGAACAGGTCGGACTGCTCGGGGTTTTCGATGTGCTGCTCGAGCACCAGCAAACCCTTCGACTGAACCAGTTTGAAGATCGAAAACTGCAGTCCGAGCAATTCGACGTAGGCTTGCTTGTTGTAACGCGGGCCTTTGAACAGCGAACCAAAGACACCAAGGCTCTGTTTGAGGATGGCCTTGGGGTTGCCGATGATGAAGGCGCCGATGGCGGCACCCAGGATGATGACGGCTTCAAAGGGTTGCCAGAGGACTTCCAGATGGCCGCCCATGGCGGCATAGCCCCCAAGAACCGAGACAAAAACGATTACGGCTCCGGCAATCAATCGCATGCGTTCTGCACTCCCGCGGTATCGGCGCCATTCTGCACCTAACCACCCTCTATACCGGTGCAAGGTTACTGAACTCTAAGTGCCTGCCGAGAGGGGGCATCGGGCATGGGTGGAGACCAGTCCCCCCCCTCCGCCTCCAAATAGCCCCGTCATTTCCACGGTTCGGACCTATTGCCGCCTTGGTGTCGAGTAGGCTGTTCACAGTCTCGTGAACGGCGAGACGCGGGCCGCATACTCCGAATGCGGCTTAAACCGAAAACGGAGAATACAGATGAAAAAGACCATTATTGCTATTGCTTCCGTCGTTGGCCTCTCGATCTCGGGGGCCGCTCTCGCACAGGATCTCGATTTTGCCACGCTCGACGCCGACGCCAGCGGCGGGGTGAGCCTGACCGAGTTGCAGGTAGCCATGCCTGACATCACTGAGGAGGACTTCGCTTCCTACGATACCGATGCCAGTGGCGAGCTTTCCGAAGACGAGTTGGCCGCAGTGGCCGGTGCGGATGCGGGCGCCGACTCGATGAGTGTCGAAGGCGAAATGGACGCAGAGGCGCCCGTCGTCGAGTAATGGGCCCTATATAAGGTTTGCCCATGGGGCCGCCTCACCGAAAGGAGAGGCGGCCCTTTTTGTGAGCTATTCGGCCGGGGAGGTGGCCTTTCGCCTGGAATTGAGGGAGACCACGTTCGAAGCGGGCTTGAGGGTTCTCGCCAACTCCGCAATCCGCCACTGAGTCAACAGAAAGAGCTGATCGAGTTGATGATCGTAGCCATTGCTGTTCTGGATCTGTTGCTGAAGATCGGCAAGACGCCAACCGGCGTCGAGCAACGTGTCCCGCTGGGAAGTCTGGCTCATCGTACGCAATACCGTTTCGATCTGACGCGAGACATTCTTCTCATGATCGATACGCGTCCTGCGTACCGGAAATTGAGCGGAGGGAGGCGGTCGTTCGGCTTGGGGGCTCGCTGACCCGCCTCCCATCGGCGTTTGCACCGATGTGCCGAGAATACGGCAGGCACGCTGTCACGAACAAGCAGAGTTTTTTGCCCAAAATTGATCCAGGCCAAGAAAATCGCACGATTCGCAGGAAAAAATTGGTAGGCTCGCCGGGGCTCGAACCCGGGACAACTCGATTAAAAGTCGAGTGCTCTACCAGCTGAGCTACGAGCCCTTACCGAAGCGGTCTATATCGACCGGCTGGAGACGGGCGGAACATAGTGCCTGCCCCCGCCGAGTCAACCCGTTTATTGACTGGTGCTTCAGAGGGGCAGGGGTTCGCCCGAATAGGGGGTTGGCTCACAGGGCAGGTCGAGCCGTTCGATGCGGACGCAAAGGGCCTGGGCCGAGGCGCTATCGGGCAGGGGACCCAGGACGATCCTGGTTTGATCGGACCCTTCGGATGCGGCTGCCAGTGGCGAAGTGCCAAGAAGCAGCATGCCGGCGGTCTGGGTTATTTCGGCATAGAGCGCGGCCGATTGATCGAATGGAACACTGTGGCCAACCGCAACACCCTGAAGCGTGAGATCGACCGTGGGTTCGGCGGCCGTGACCGGCGGTTGCTCGGGGGTAAGCGGCGGGGGCATGGGCTGGTCCGCGACCGGTTGGGGCGCGGCGTCGTCAAACAGGGGGCTGTAGCGCACGACCATGGTGCCGCCATCGAACTCATAGACCTCCTCGGCGGACTCCGCGATCGAAGCGGTGAGCAGCGAGCGGTCGATATCGCTGGAAAGGGGCAGGGATTCGATCAAGAGCGGGAGGCTTTTTTCGAGCGCCCCAAGACGGCGGATGGCCTCATCGCTATCGTCATCGAGAAGGTTGAAACGGGCGAGTAGCGCCCGATAATCTCCCATAACGCGGTTGCGGTCTTCGGCGAGTTCGGCAAGCTGGGTGCGCAGCTGGTGATAGTTTGCGCCCTGGCGGTAGGGCGTGTGCAAGCCGCCAAGGGTATCGGCAGGCAGCAATGCCGACAGATTGACCGCGGCGACGGCCATAGCGCCGCAGACAAGCGCGGCGATGCCCCATGGGGCGACATCGGCGTGGTCGGCTGGCAGGGAAAACCGTTTCGGCTTTGGCACCTAAATATAATCCCGCTATCAGGCGAATCAGATCAAAGCTGACTTTAGGCATACAAATGTAAACGGAGCGGTTACGCGGGTCTGTTAGGGGTTCTGCCAACACCGTGCTGCCATAAAGATGCGCAAGAGGGGCGGCAAGCAGAGGCTGGGGAAATATTCATGACCGAACTGATGGCAATCGTTCTGGCAGCGGGTGAAGGCACGCGGATGAAGTCCGCTCATCCCAAGGTGCTCCACAAGGTCGGAGGGCGCCCGATTGCCGGGCATGTGCTGGCCGCAGCGCGCGAGGCCGGCGCCGGGGCCATCGCCATGATTACCGGGCCAGGGCACGAGGTGGTGCGCAAGGCGATGGCGGCCATCGATCCCGAGGTCGCGTTTTTCGAGCAGACCGAGCGCAAGGGTACGGCGCATGCCGCCTCCATGGCGCGGCCGGCTTTCGCGGAAGCCAGCGGCTATGTGGCCGTGGTGTATGGCGATCACCCATTGTTGCGGGGTGCCGATTTTTCGCGGGTGACCGAGCGGCTCGATGCGGGGCTGGATGTGGCGATCCTGGGGTTCGAGCCAAAAGATCCGACGGGTTATGGCCGGTTCATCACCGATGGCGAAAAGCTGCTGGCCATTCGCGAGCACAAGGATGCCAGTGAGGCCGAACGGGCCATTGGGCTTTGCAATGCGTGCATCCTTGCGTTTCGGGCCGAGGTGTTCAGGGCGCTGATAGACAAGGTGGGCACCAATAACGCGCAGGGTGAATATTATCTCACCGACCTTGTGGATCTCGCCAACGCGGCCGGGCACAAGGTAGGCTATGCCGTGGCGCCCGAAGACAATGTGATGGGAGTGAACGACCGCGCACAACTGGCGCGGGCCGAAGCGGTGTTCCAGCAATTGCGGCGCGAGGATTTCATGGCGGCGGGCGTGACGCTGCACGATCCGGGATCCGTCTATTTCTCGTTCGATACGAAAATTGCGCCCGACGTCGAGATCGAGCCGCATGTGGTGTTCGGACCGGGCGTGGCAATCGAGAGCGGGGCCGTGGTCCACGCGTTTTCCCATGTCGAGGGCGCGCATATCGGTCAGGGGGCCAATGTGGGGCCGTTTGCGCGGCTGCGGCCGGGGGCGGATCTGGGCGAGGGGGCCAAGGTCGGCAATTTCGTCGAGGTGAAAAACGCCGATATCGGGCAGGGGGCCAAGGTGAGCCATCTGACCTATATCGGGGACGCGGCCATCGGGGCGGGCGCCAATATCGGGGCCGGAACCGTGACGTGCAATTATGACGGCTACAACAAGGCCAAGACGACCATCGGTGCGCACGCCTTTATCGGATCGAACTCTGCGCTGGTGGCGCCGGTGGAGATCGGGGATGGGGCCTATGTCGCGTCAGGATCGGTGATTACCGAGCCGGTGCCGGCAGACGCTTTGGGCATCGGGCGGGCGCGGCAGATCAACAAGCCTGGCTATGGCAAGGCGCTGAACGCGCGGTTCAAGGCCATCAAGGACCAAAAATAAGGGGCGGCGGCATGTGCGGTATCGTTGGAATCATCGGGGTCGAGCCAGTTGCCGACCGGCTCGTGGATGCGCTGCGGCGGCTCGAATATCGGGGCTATGACAGCGCCGGAATCGCCACGCTGACCGGCGAGGGGCTCGATCGGCGGCGAGCCGAGGGCAAGCTCAACAACCTGGCGGGCAAACTGGCTGCGGAGCCGCTCGAGGGGACGATCGGGATCGGGCACACACGTTGGGCGACGCATGGCGGGGCGACCGAAGGCAATGCCCATCCGCATTTGGCGGGCAAGGTTGCCGTGGTCCACAATGGGATCATTGAAAACTTCAAGGATCTGCTCGAAGATCTTGCAAGAGATGGGTATTTTCCACAGAGCGAGACGGATACGGAATCCGTGGCGCTGTGGGTGACGCGGGAGATCGAGCGGGGGGCAAGGCCGCGCGAGGCGGTTGCCAACACGCTGCCGAAGCTGCGCGGTACGTTCGGGCTGGTGTTCATGTTCGCGGGCGAGGACAAGCTTTTGATTGCGGCCCGGCAGGGCTCACCCCTGGCGGTCGGGCATGGACAGGACGAGATGTATCTGGGGTCCGATGCGTTTGCGCTGGCTCCATTCACCAACCAGATAACCTATCTCGAAGAGGGCGACTGGGCGGTGATTACGCCCGGCAAGGTGGAGATTTTCGATTTCGATGGCGCTGTCGTCGAGCGGGCGCGGCAGGTGTCTTCGGCGTCGGCGGCTTTGGCCGACAAGGGCAATCATCGCCATTTCATGGCCAAGGAAATCTACGAGCAGCCCGAGACCGTGTCGCACACGCTGGCGCATTACATCGATCTGGCGGGCGAAACGGTCAAGCTGCGGGAAGAATTGCCATTCGATTTCGCAAAGCTGTCGCGGCTGACGATCACGGCGTGCGGGACGGCCTTTTATGCAGGACTGGTGGCCAAGTACTGGTTCGAGCGCTATGCGCGACTGCCGGTGGATGTCGATGTGGCGTCCGAATTTCGCTATCGCGAGCCGCCGCTGCCTGACAACGGGCTGACGCTGGTGATTTCGCAGTCGGGCGAGACAGCGGATACGCTTGCGGCGCTGCGCTATGCGGCAAAAGAAGGTCAGCACATTGCGGCGCTGGTCAATGTGCAGGAATCGACAATTGCCCGGGAAAGCCATGTGATCTTTCCCACGCTGTGCGGACCGGAAATCGCTGTCGCTTCAACCAAGGCCACGACGGCACAGCTTTCGATCCTCGCCAGCCTGGCGATTGCGGCTGGGCAGGCGCGGGGCGTGCTGAGCCCATCCGATGCACATGCGCTAGTGCGGGCC
>NZ_CAXAXY010000126.1:0-7517 GCF_963972885.1 uncultured Pelagibacterium sp.
GTTACCCCACAGCGACCTCAACGCTGCGCGTCTACCAATTCCGCCACGACCGCACTGTCTGGGGAATGCTGCACCCTCGGGCGAAGCGAGGCTGCATGTAGCAAATGGTTTGGTGTCCCTCAAGGGCTATTTCGCCGTTTGGGAATAAAGTTTTGCGCTGAAGCGGTTCCAGCATAAGTGGAAGCCACCTATCCGGTTCGGAAGCGCGACAAACAAAGGCTCAGGGCAGTTTGAGCGATTCAGACAAAAGCAAAAAATGCTCCGGGCGTCAGGCGGGCTTGATGACCTTCTCGGTGACCACCACATTAAGCTGTCCCTCGTCGACCTGAACCTCGCCCTTTGCGATCAGCGTGTTGTTGGCATAGATACGCATGGCGTCGTTCTCGAAGGCATCGAGTTCGATCACCGCGCCGCGCCCCATGCGCAGCAGGTGATGGACCGGCAGGACGGCCGCCCCCAGTTCCACGGAGACATCGATTTCGATGGTTTCAAGCGTATTCATCAAAAAATCCGGACCGCCAGATGCAAATCATACGGCGAGAATCGGCTTTCCCCGCGCGTCGGCTTCGACATTGAGGCGTCATGGTTAGTGAAGCGTTAAAGACTGACCAGATGAACATTTGTGCGAGCGCGCCCAAGCTCAAACGGACCGACGGAATTCCGGCCAACTGGATCATTGCCGAGTCGCAGGTGGAATACCCCGATGCTCTTGCGGCAATGGAAGGCCGCGCCCGCGCGATTGCAGCCGGTGAGGCGTCCGAAGCCATATGGCTGGTCGAGCACCCTCCCCTTTATACCGCCGGCACCTCCGCCAAAACCGAGGACCTTTTAATACCCGACCGTTTTCCCGTGTTCGAGGCGGGGCGGGGTGGACAATTCACCTATCACGGCCCCGGCCAGCGGGTCGCCTATGTGATGCTCGACCTTCGCGAGCGCGGACGGGACATCCGATGCCTGGTGGCCGGGCTTGAAAACTGGGTGATCGACACTCTGGCGGCCTTCAATATCAAGGGCGAAAAACGCGAAGGGCGTATCGGCGTCTGGGTCAAGCGCCCCGACAAAGGCCCATTCGTTGAAGACAAGATTGCCGCCATCGGCGTACGGGTTTCCCGCTGGGTCAGCTTCCACGGTATATCGCTCAACATCAGCCCTGATCTCGATCATTATTCCGGCATCGTGCCGTGCGGCGTTAGCCAGCACGGAGTCACGAGCTTTGAGGATCTGGGGCAGATCGTTTCGATGGCCGAGGTGGATTCGGTCCTCAAATCACGCTTTGAAACGCACTTCGGGCCGGCAAGGCTTGCCTCTGCGCTGTGATCGCGACAAGGTGACCCGATTCAGTTCTCCCGATTTGGATGCAAGGGGACAAAAATGCGCTTCGACGACCTGCGAAAGCTCGCAACGGGCAGTGTCCTGTTCAATCTGGGCCGGATCATCTCGCCACGCCTTGTGACGATCCTCTATATGCTTGGCCTGGCGGGCATTGCGCTGTGGGCGGTCAATCACTTCTTTTCGAGCTTCCGGTTCGGCTTTGGCAACGGGCTGTGGGGCCTGCTCGAAATCGTCGTCTTCGGGCTTTTGGCTTTCGTAGCGTTGCGCATTGTGTGCGAAGCCGTCATCGTTTTCTTCCGCGCCAACAGCGCAGAGGCCGAAACCTATGAGCCCGAACATTTGGGCGCTTCGCTGATCGATGACGTTCGCGAGGCGATCGAGGACCTGGCCGATCAGGAGCCCGACCCGGTCGAGCCGGTGGCACCCGCTCCGGTTGCCCCCACGCCACCGGCAACGCCGGTTGCCGAGGAGCCAGCAGCGATGCCGGATGCCGACGCCCCCAAGCCCGCGGCCAAACGGCGTCCAAGCCGGGCAAAACCGGCGCCCAAAGCTTGAAATCCGGGCGCTGCGCCCTGACATCAACGCAGCTATGAAGTGCGCAAAGATTGACCTTTGCGCACTTTCCGATATGACACGCGCAAATTCATGCGAGTTTCATATCCCATGGCGCCGGCCCGCTTGGCCCGGCACCTTCGGCAATCTCGCCTTTTCAAGGACCAGCGGACGCCCATGAGCGCGCCAACACCAACACAAAACGCCCCAAAGATCGGCCTCGTCAGCCTCGGCTGCCCCAAGGCCCTCGTCGATTCCGAGCGCATCCTGACGACCCTGCGTGCGCAAGGCTACAGCTTTTCACCCTCCTATGAGGGCGCCGATGTCGTCATCGTCAACACCTGCGGCTTTCTCGACAGCGCCAAGGCTGAAAGCCTCGACGCCATCGGTGAGGCGATTTCGGAAAACGGCCGCGTCATCGTCACTGGCTGTCTCGGCGGCGAGGAAGAGTTGATCCGCAAGACCCATCCGGGCGTCCTGGCCGTCTCGGGCGCCCACCAGTATGAAGCGGTCGTCGACGCGGTCCATCAGGCTGTGCCCCCGGTGCCCAACGCCTTTGTCGATCTCGTCCCCGAACAGGGTCTGCGGCTCACCCCGCGCCACTACGCCTATCTCAAGATTTCCGAAGGCTGCAACAACCGCTGCACCTTCTGCATCATCCCGTCGATACGAGGCGATCTCGTCTCGCGCCCCATCGCCTCCGTGCTTTATGAAGCCGAGCGGCTGGTCAAGGCGGGCGTCAAGGAGATCATGGTCATCTCCCAGGACACCTCGGCCTATGGCGTGGACATCAAATACGCCACGTCCCCCTATCGCGGACGTCAGGTCGAAGCGCGGTTCCAGACGCTGGCCGAGGAAATGGGCAAGCTCGGCGCCTGGGTTCGGATGCACTACGTCTATCCCTACCCCCACGTCGATAACGTCATTCCGCTAATGGCCGACGGGGTGATCCTGCCCTATCTCGACATCCCCTTCCAGCACGCCAGCCCGCAGGTTCTCAAATCCATGCGGCGCCCGGCCAATCAAGAAAAGACCGCCGACCGCATCCGCAAATGGCGCGAAGCCTGCCCCGACCTCGCCATCCGCTCGACCTTCATCGTCGGCTTCCCCGGCGAGACGGAAGAGGACTTCCAGATGCTGCTCGATTGGGTCCACGAGACCAAGATCGACCGCGCCGGGGCGTTCCCCTACGAGCCGGTCACCGGCGCCCGCGCCAACGATCTGGGCCTCGATGAAATCCCCGATGAGCTCAAGCAGGAACGCTATGGACGCCTCATGGAAGCCCTGCAGGAGGTTTCCGCCGAACGGCTGGCGTCCCGCGTCGGTCGCACCATCGACGTGCTTGTCGATGACGTCGAACCCGAAGAGCAGCGCGTGATTGCCCGTTCGCAATGGGATGCTCCGGAGATCGACGGCAATGTCATCGTCGAGAACGCCTCAGGTATCAAGCCCGGCGACATGATCTCGGTGACAGTCGTTGATTCCGACGAATACGACCTCTATGCGGTCCCGGCTGGTTCGGCGCAGTGACCCACCGCGCCTATGACGTCCCGATGGCTGGCGGCCCGCTGAAACTGGGCCGCACGCCTCTCGTCATGGGCATTTTGAACGTAACCCCCGACAGCTTTTCCGATGGCGGCGATTTCTTCGCCCGCGACGCGGCCATCTCCCATGCCGAAGACCTCGCTGCCGAAGGCGCCGATATCATCGATATCGGCGGCGAAAGCACCCGGCCGGGCTCTGAAGAAGTGAGCGTACAGGACGAACTCGACAGGGTCATGCCCTTGCTCGACGCCCTTGCGGAGCGCGGTTTTGAAGCCCCGATCTCCATCGACACCTACAAGGCCCTGGTGGCAGATCAGGCGGTCCAGGCGGGCGCCAAAATCATCAATGATGTCCAAGGCCTGCAGCGCGATCCGGAAATCGCCGACGTAGCCGCCCATCACCGCGCGCCAATCATCGCCATGCACTGGGACACCGGGCGTGATACCGCGCGCGACCTGATCGATGAAATGAAGCGCTGGCTGTCACGGTCAGTGGACATCGCGCTCAAGGCAGGTATCGCAAGAGACGCAATCATTCTCGATCCGGGTTTTGGCTTTGCGAAATCCTTTGCCGAGAATTACGAACTCCTCAACCGCCTCGATGAATTGCACGCGCTCGGCTTTCCCTTGCTGGTTGGAACCTCCCGCAAACGCATGATCGGCAATCTACTCGATGTGCCGCCCAAGGAGCGCGTTTCGGGCACCATCGCAACCTCTGTGCTGGGCTATCTAAAGGGCGGGCACATTTTCCGCGTCCATGACGTGCGTGCCAATCGCGACGCCTTGCGCGTGGCTGCCGCCACGCTCTATGGTCCGCCGCAACTGGAGGGGTGAGTCCCATGGACAGCTTTGCCGATCGCGACCGCATCATTCTGGCCGGGCTGGCCTTTTATGGCTACCACGGTGTCATGATGGAGGAAAACGCCCTCGGCCAGCGCTTCCGCATCGATCTCGAGCTGGGGCTGGACATGTCCGAGGCCGCCCGCTCCGATGATGTGGCCTCCACGATTTCCTATGCCCATATCTACGATCTGGTGAAGGAAGCCTTCGAGGAAAGGCGTTTCAAGCTCATCGAGGCGCTCGGCCATCACATCATGGCGCGTCTATTCGAACGCTTCGACAAGCTCGACTGGATCCGCATCAAGGTCAGAAAGCCCGAAGCGCCCCTGCCCATCGTGGCCGGCGAAGCCGCCATCGAAATGGTCAGGACGCGGGAGCAAATCTGATGGCCCGCGCCGTTCTGGCGCTGGGCGCCAATATTGGCGAGCCCGCGCACCAGATCGCCAAAGCCATTGAGGCCATCGTTGGCCATCCGCAGATTTTCCTTTTGAAACAAAGCAAACTGATCGTCAGCGAACCCTGGGGCAAGACCGATCAGAACCGGTTTCACAACGGCGCCGTTCTGATCGAAACCACCCTGGCCCCGCTCGAGCTTCTCGACTTCTGCCTTGCCACCGAAGCCGAGATCGGACGCGTCCGTATTGAGAAATGGGGCCCGCGCAGCATCGATATCGACGTCATCACCTACGATGATGTGACGATGGAATCCGAGCGCCTTACCTTGCCGCATCCTTACGCCCATGAGCGCGATTTCGTGCTCGGTCCAGTGCGCGAAATCGCGCCGGATATGGCTGACTGGCTGCTGAATCAGGCCGGCAGGAAATCAGCCTAACAGGTTGATAACATTGACCGCGGCATCAAATTCGAGACGCCGCTGCCGCCGCCGCGCCGCCGCCTCGTAATCCTCGCCCCACAGCGAAATCTGGTAGTCCTCATCAACATGGGCTGCGGTCCACGCGGTATCGGCATCGACCAGCCGCTCGCGCAGACCAACCGCCAGCAGGCCCGAGCCGGTGAGCCCCGTCACCGACACCATCGCAGTCGCAGGCACATGGTGCAGCGGCTCGATGGCATCTCTGAGCTTTTTCAGCATGTCGACAGATTGCGCCTTATGCATGATCCCGACTGTGGGCTGGAAGCTCACCGAAAAATGCCGTGCGATCCGCACCAGCACATCGTCCCAGATCTGCTCCTGCTTTTCGACAAGCTCGCGCGGGCTGTCGGCGCGATAGAGCAGCAGATCGTTGCCCGCATATTTCACCACTTCGTCAAGCAGTGCGGGACGTGATTCCTCGCCCGCTTCGACGGCCGAATTGATCAGTTTGACATGCGGCATCATATCGGGATCGATGCGATCGCCCTGCGCATCCCATTCCTCGCGCATGCGCGCCGCAAGATCGGGATGACCAACGCCAACCGGTTTGCCGGTCGGCGTCTTGGTCACGCGCCCGTCAAGCAGCACAGCAAAAACGCCATCAGTCTCGGCAACGTCCACCGATTTATAAAAGCGCTTGGGCAACTCGCGGATCAGATCCTTCTGATGACGGCCCTGCCCCGCATCCTGGTGCCGGATCGCGTCTTCGAGAAATTCGCGCATCAGCTCAAAACCCTTTCGATAGCGTCATCGAGATCGGCATAATCGTCGATGATGATATGGGCACCACTCTCTTCGAGCGCAACGCGGGCGTGATACCCCCAGCTCACCCCGATGGTCCGCGCTCCGGCCGACCGCCCCAGCTCCATGTCGAACGTCGTATCCCCGATCATCACCGTGCAGTCGGGATCGATCCCGGTCTCCGCGCAAGCCCGCAGGATCATTCCCGGATGAGGTTTCGACGGATTGTGGTCGGGGGTTTGCAGAGTCACGAAATGATCCGCCAATGCGTGCAGCGCCAGAATGCGATTAACCCCGCTCAGCCCCTTGCCGGTGGCAATACCAAGGATCGAGGTCTCATGCACCCGCAAACGGTTCAGCGCCTCCAGCGCCCCTGCATAAAGCGGCTCATGCCGATCACCTCCGGCCAGCATGGCGCGGTAGTGCTGGCGGTAGGTCCCTGCCATCAGGATGGCTGTCTCCGCATCGCATTGCGCCAGCCGTTCCATGGCAATTTCCAGCGACAGACCGATGATCGAATGAGACATTTCCGCCGTAGGCACGTCCAGCCCGTGATCGCGGAACGTCGCGGCCATATGCTCGGCAATGATCGAACCGGAGTCGATCAGCGTGCCGTCCATATCGAACATGACAAGACGCGGCTCGGCCATCACGCATCGTCCTCCGGATCGACATCCTGCACATCATACTGATTGGCATTGAACCCCAGCGTTTCAAAGCTCGCCTTCATATGCGGCGGCAGCGGCGCCGTGATATCGAGCCTCTTGCCGCTGCGCAGCGGAATGGCCAGCCGCCTCGCGTGCAGATGCAGCCCGTTGCCCAGTTCCTCGGGCCGCTCGAAATTCCAGTTTTCCAGCGTGTTGTAGCGCGGATCGTCGAGAATGGGCGTGCCCAGTTCCATCATGTGCACCCGCAACTGGTGCGTGCGCCCGGTCACCGGCTTGAGCGTCACCCAGGCGAACTGGTTGGCCGCGCTCTCGGTCACCGAATAATAGCTCACTGAATGCTGCGCGCCCTCGGTGCCGTTTTCGACAACCACCATCTGCTCGCCATCCTGGGTCGATTGCCGTGCCAGAAAGCACGAAATCCGCCCCTGGCGAGGATGGGGAACGCCAATCGTGATCGCCCAATAGATCTTGCGCGCCGAGCGCGAACGGAACACCGTGCCGAAATGGCTGGCCGCTGCCCGGGTCTTGGCCACCAGCAGGCACCCTGACGTATCCCGGTCGAGGCGGTGAACCAGCCGCGGCGGCTCCCCCTTCTTGTTGGGCAGCGATTTGAGCATGCCGTCGATATGGCGCTTGGTGCCCGATCCGCCCTGCACGGCAAGTCCGTGCGGCTTGTTGAACACATAGACCTCGTCATCCTCATACAAAATGAGGTCGCGCAGAAAATCGGCGTCTTTCTGGTTGATCCGCGGCGCGTCCGGGGAGCGAACAGGCGCATCGCCCAGCGGCGGCACGCGCACCGTCTGCCCGGTGACCAGCCGCGCATTGGTGGCCACGCGCCCGCTATCGACCCGAACCTGCCCCGAGCGCAGCAGCTTTTGCAGCCGCCCGAAGCTCAGGTCGGGAAAATGAACCGAGAACCAGCGGTCGAGCCGCATCCCGTCCTCATCCGCCGCCACTTCCCGC
>NZ_CAXAXY010000127.1:0-7374 GCF_963972885.1 uncultured Pelagibacterium sp.
GCGTCGCTTACCCGCCGATAGTCGGCATAGCTGCCTTCCTCGGCCCCCATGGGGACTATGGTGACGTAGTCGCTGCCGTTGACAGCCCCTGTGTAGCCGACGGTGAAGCGGGCGCCCACCGTTACGGTTTTGGGAGCGGAAACCGTCGTTTGCGGCTCGACCACCTCGATCGGTGTCGAGGCCATTGTCCGCGCGCCCTCATCGAGGACGTAGCGCACTTCATAAAGGCCGGTGTCCGCGGGAGCGGTCAGTTCCTGTTCGGACGCGTCGCTTACCCGCCGATAGTCGGCATAGCTGCCCTCCTCGGCCCCGACCGGAACGATGGTGACATAATCGCTGCCATCGACAGCGCCGGTATAGCCCACTGTAAACCGGGCCCCGGTGGTGACCGTTTCGGGTGCGGTGACGGTGATTTCGGCATCGACCACCTCGACCGGGGTCGAGCCGGCCGTTTCGCCTGTGCTCTCAAAAACATACCGCACTTCGTAAAGCCCGGTTTCGGCCGGCGCCCTCAATTCCTGCTCGGAATCGTCGCGCACGCGCTGATAATCGCCATAGCTTCCTTCATCGGCACCGACCGGGACGATGGTGACATAATCGCTTGCCTCGAGCGTCGGCGCCCAGCTCACGGGGAACCGCATGCCGACCGTTACGCTGGCCGGCGCCTTGATATCGACCTGAGCGACTTCAGGTTCGGGTTCCGGCTCTGGCTCGGGTTGCGGCTCGGGGACGGGCGCCTCCTCGATCACCTGCTTGACCTCGGCCAGGGCGTCGGCCAATTCGCCGGCATTGGATGCCGGCACGAAGATGCCGCCCGTGTTTTCGGCTATGCAGGAAAGCTGAGCGTATTCCTCGGACGCCACGTCAAACCCGATGACGTGGGTGGTGAACGCGATGCCGCGCTCTTCAAGATGGGTCGCGAGCGCGCAGGGGTCGGCCTCGCAATTTTCGATGCCGTCTGAAATCAGAACCACAGTGGCGGGGTTTTCGAGATAGACCAGTTCTTCTGCTGCATGCTCGACGGCAGCCGAGAGCGGCGTGCGGCCCAGCGGGTTGATGGCGTTGACCGCATCACTGAAAGTGGCGGGCGAAATCGGTTGCGGTGCAATTACCGTTTCAATGTCCCCGCAATCGCCCTCGCGGCGATGGCCGTAGGCCACGAGTCCAAGATTGGTCTCGTCCGGCCACTGGTTGACAAGGTCCCCCAGCACCTCGCGGGCAATCTCGATCTTGGTGACGCCCTCGATCTGGCCCCACATGGATCCCGAAGCGTCATAGACCACCATGACGTCCTGTGCCGGAGCCTGGCCAGCCCCCAGCCCGACAGCGAGCGCTGCTGCCATCACAAATGTTTGTATGCGTCTCATCCTCGTCCCCTTGGCGATGCGAAGTCCTCGCAGTGCAGCGGCCAAAATGAGCACAAGCAAAAGGCAATTCGGGCCGCGCGCGCAGTAAACGCAATTTTTGAACGCCTGACAATCGCTGCGGGCGGGACCGCGGCACCCCAAGACAAGGGACCGCAAAAGAGCCGCCGTTAACCAAGAGTTGACGGCCTCTGTTTGGTAGGCGTACGATCAAATCGTACTAGCAAGGGCCTTGTCTGCCGACGCTACTGTGCCGGCCAAACATTTCAAGGGAGAGAGCTAGTAACTTCAGGCTTTGGAGGAGGCCTCTTATGACCAGAACTAAGATTTTACTTGGCTTTTTGGCGGTCGCTGCGTCATCGGCATCATTGTTGGCCGTGCAGGCGGCAAGTGCCCAGGACAGCCCGATCGACAACCTCACACCGGTCACCGACGAAATGTTGGTCGATCCGCCCGATGGCGACTGGCTGATGTGGCGACGCACCTATGACGGCTGGGGCTACAGCCCGCTTGAAGAAATCAACAAGGACAATGTCGGCGATCTGCAGCTGGCCTGGGCCTGGGGCATGTCGCCGGGCGGACGGTCGCAGGAAACCCCACTGGTTCATGACGGTATCTTGTACCTGCAGAATTCGACCCACCTCATCCAGGCCCTCGACGGGGCCACGGGCGACTTGATCTGGGAGTATGAATACGAGCTGTCCGAAGGGACCAACCCCAGCGGCCAGCGGTCCAAGGCGATCTATGAAGACAAGCTGATCATCGCAACCCGCGATGCTCATCTGGTCGCGCTCGACGCCAAGACCGGTCAGTTGATCTGGGACAAGCAGGTCGCCAATCCTGAATTTGGCTACAGCTTTTCGAGCGGGCCGATCGTGGCAAACGGCGTTGTCGTTCAAGGCATGACCGGCTGCGGCGGCGGACAACCCGGCGGCTGCTTTATAACCGGTCACGACGTCGAGACCGGCGAGGAGCTGTGGCGCGTCAATACGATCGCGCGTGGCGATACGGCCGAAGGCAACAGCTGGAACGGGCTTCCCGTGGAAAGCCGCCACGGCGGTTCGGCCTGGATCAGCGGGTCTTACGATCCCGAACAGAACCTGATCTTCGCCGGTGTGGGTCAGCCCTACCCCTGGATTGCCGAGATCAGCGGGCTGCTGCCTGAAAGCTCGGAAGAAGGCGTTACCAACGACGCTCTCTACACCAACTCGACCCTGGCCATCGTGCCGGAAACGGGCGAGCTGAAATGGTATCACCAGTACCTGCCCAATGACTCGCTCGACCTCGATTATGTCTATGAGCGCATGCTCATCGACCTGCCGTTCAATGGCGAGGACCGTCAGATGGTGGTGACGACCGGCAAGCTCGGCATCATCGAAGCCATTGACCGGGTATCGGGCGAATGGCTGTGGGCTCAGGAAACCGTGCCCCAGAACGTGGTGGCCTCGATCGATGAGGAAACCGGCGAAAAGACCATCAATCCCGACACGATTCCCCATATCGGGGAGACGACGTTCAACTGTCCGGCCGATCCTGGCGGACGGGCCTGGCAGGCGACAGCCTACAGCCCGCGCACCCAGATGCTCTATCTGCCGACAGTCGAGTTCTGCTCGAACACGACGCCGAACCCGCTCGATCCGGGCGAAATCTACACCGGCGGCGGCATGGCGACCTTCGCCCGTGTGCCCCATCCCGATGGTGACGGCAATATCGGCCAGGTCCGTGCGATCGACATGACCGACCAGTCCGAAGCCTGGCAGTACCGCCAGCGCCCGGCAGTCACCAGCTCGACGCTGCCGACCGGCGGTGGGGTGGTGTTCGTGGGCAGCCTGGACCGCAAGTTCATGGCGCTCGACGACGAAACCGGTGAAGTGCTGTGGGAAAGCGGACCTTTGAGCAACTCGCTCGAATCCTTCCCCATCAGCTACGAAGCTGACGGCAAGCAATATGTTGCCGTCGTTGCGAACTGGGCCTCGGGTCTGGGCCGTCTTGCTTCGCTGACCCCGGACATCCGGCTGCCACCGGACAATCCGGCAACGCTGTATGTGTTCGCACTTCCCGACTGATCGGAAGGTGTAATCTGAGAAGCGGGGCGGGCACGGAAATTTCCGGTCCGCCCCGCCTCTCTTAAGGAGGCCCGGTTTCGAAACTGTCTGTTCTCCACACCGATCGCTTCCCCGGCGAAAGCTTGGGCCCATGGGGGGCCGCCGCAAGCGATGGTGGCTCGGCTCTTGCTGCTAGACCCCGGCTTTCGCCGGGGAAGCGAAGAGAGGGAGGGCGATCCGTATTAAGGGAGCTCGAACTTGCCCATTGCTTTGCGCTCGACATTACCGCTTTTGTTCTCGGCGCTAGCCATGCTCGCAACGAGCACCGCCCCCGCGCAACAGCCCGAATTCTATGACGTGCCCTTCGCGCCCGGCCAGTGGAACATCGGCCAGCCGCTCGATGCGTCCCATCTGCGCTATTGCATCGACGAGCGCGACCCCGACTGGGAGATTGCTGGCGATATCGCCGATGCCATAGCGGGGTTGCTGCTGGAGCCACAACGCTATGTGGTGCAAAGTGACATGGTGCGTGAAGACATCACCAAAATCTACCAGACCCTGCTCGAACATTGCGACGTTCAGATGGGCTTCAAGCTCATCCCGGACGGTCTGCCCGAATGGGTGATCGCCACCCGGCCCTACTATGAAGCCGAGTACGTTTTCGCGACCACCGACCCCTCCATCGAGACGCTCGGTGATCTGGCACCGGCAACCACCATCGCGGCGACGATGGGAACGTCGGCTCACCTGCAATTGTTCACCTATGTCCAGACGCTGGCGCCCGAAGAGCGTTTGCGGGTCTTTCCAATGGGCACCAACGAGCTTTCGCTCGATTCGCTGCTCAACGGCACCGCTGACGTGGCGCTGGTCTGGGGACCCAGCCTGTGGGCAGCGGAACGCGAAAATCCCGATCTGCCTCAATTGCACCTGATCGACCCCAGCCCGATGCGGCCCACGACCCTTGGCGTGGCCGGACTGTTGCTCTCGCAGAACACCTATCTGCGCACCGCCATCGACCAAGCGATTGCTGCGCTGACAGCGGATGGCACGATTGGCGCCATCCTCGAAAACTACGATTTTGCGGCTACGCCGGCCCGGTGAACGGCGGGCCCCGGCCCCTTACTTCTGGACGATCAGGTTGTTGAGCGATTCCATGTCCGAGGGGAGCGGTTCGCCGTCCGGAAAGCCGTTTTCCTGGAGAATATAGGCCATCAGATCGGCATAGACCTCGGGCGTATAGCGGCCCGGGGCATTGGGCGGCATCAGGGCGCTCATAAACCCGAACATCGCCGAGGCGGGCGCGCCATCGGCGAATTTCTGTTCGAATGCCAGGCCGCGCAGGGGCGGCCCCCCGATCAGCCCGCCGCGCAGGTCGTCGCCGTGGCAGTCTTCACAGTCTCTCTCAAATCTCTCTTCGCCGCGATCGGCTTGTTCGGACGAATAGTGCACAGGGCTGGTGGTGCTCTCGTCCTGCGCATAGCCCTGGACCGGAAGCGACAGCCCTGAGGCAAAAAGCCCCCCGCTCAGAACCAGCACCGCGACAGGGCTGCGAGTAAACATAGTCATAAATTTCCTCCCTTTGCAGACCAGCTGCCACAGAGGCCAATCATGAGAGAAGGCATCTTCAACTGGGGCGAGATGGTCCTTGCCTGCCCAGAATGGGCCGACACGAAGGGCATTTGCAAGCACTATATCGATGGCCGGAGCGTGCCGTGACCGAAGATCGGCATGCAGCGCAGTGGATGCCCGTTCAGAGCGCCAGTGGCTGCGCGCCGAGCCGCGATACCGCCCGCGCGCCTGCCGCAATGGCGGCGGCCATGGCGCCAGCCGGCGTCTCTCGGCGCAGATCGGCGGCAAGAAAGCCGGCCAGAAACGCGTCTCCGGCGCCGGTGGTATCGACGATTTTTACCGCTTCGGCAGGCAGCGCGATGGTGTCCATGCCTCTTGCGGCGTAGATGGCCCCTTCCCCGCCGCGCTTGAGCACCACACGGGGAAAGATATCGAGCAGAGCCGCGATCTGGCGATCAGGATCGGTCTGCCCGGTCAGAAGTTGAGCCTCGTCGGCGTTCGGGAAGATGATTTCGGCATCTTGCGCCCAGCCAGGAAAATTGCCGGGCCCTGCCGCTGCAAGAAAGCCCGTGGAGGCCGGGTCGATGCTCACCGGAATATCTCTTGCCTTGGCCCGCGCGGCGAGCGCCATGACGGCGGCGCGGGGTTTTGCCTCGAACAGGGCGTAGCCCGAGATGTGCAGGCGATCCATGCCCTCGAGCAGTTCGAACGGCAGATCGGTTTCACCCAGATGGGCATTGGCGCCGCGGTCGGTGAGAAAGCTGCGCTCGCCATCGGTATCGACCAGACAGATGAGCGACCCCGTGGGGTTGGCTTCGTCCCCCGCCAGATGGGCGGCGACGCCCTGTCCTTCGAAATGACGGCCGAGCCGGACCAGGTCGGAGGCTCCGACGCGGGCGGCGAAATGGGCATCGACACCCATTGCGGCCAGCCATACCGCCTGATTGGCGCCCGATCCTCCCGGCATCTGCCGGATTGTTGCCGGCGTATCGGTGCCGCGCGCCACCGGCCCTTCGGGCACAGCCAGAATATCGGTGATGACGTCGCCGACAACCAGGATACGGCCCGTCATGGTCAGTGACGCTTGACGAGGGCGGCGGCGATCTGCGCGGCGACCTTGGCGTTGTTCTTGACCAGGGCGATATTGGCGACCAGCGATTTGCCGTCCGTCAATTCGGAAATGCGGTTGAGCAGATAGGGGGTCAGATCCTTGCGGGTGACGCCCTGCGCCTCGGCATCGGCGATGGCGGCGGCGATGCGCTCATTGATCTCGTCGGCATCGAGCGCGTCGGCCTCGGGTATCGGGTTGGCGACCAGAACGCCCCCAGCCATGTTCAGCGCCGCCTGCGTCGCGATCAGGGCCGCAACCTCCTCGGGACTGTCGAGCCGGTAATCGACCCCATACCCGCTTTCGCGCGCGAAGAACGCCGGGAAGGCGTCGGTGCCATAGCCGATAACCGGAACGCCATTGGATTCAAGCACTTCTAGGGTTTTGGGAATGTCGAGAATCGACTTGGCGCCCGCGCAGACCACCGCCACCGGGGTTTGCGAGAGTTCGGTCAGGTCAGCGGAAATATCGAATGTGGATTCGGCACCGCGATGCACGCCGCCGATCCCTCCGGTGGCGAACACCTTTATGCCCGCCATCGCCGCGATCTGCATCGTGGTGGCGACGGTGGTCCCGGCGGTCAGGCCCTTGACCAGAATGGCCGCAAGATCGCGCCGCGAGGCCTTGGCGGCATTCAAACCTGTCTTGGCCAGTTCCTCGAGCGTCTCACCCGCCACGCCGACATGGCACCTGCCGCCGATAACCGCGATGGTGGCCGGCACCGCGCCATTGTCGCGCACCACCTGCTCGACGGCCAGCGCCGTCTCAAGGTTCTGCGGATAGGGCATGCCGTGGGTGATGATCGTGGATTCAAGCGCCACGACCGGCTGACCATCGGCCAGCGCGTATTTGATCTCGGGAGAGATTTCGAGGAAATCGGACATGAAAGGACCTTGTGCGTTTGCGCGATGCAAACCACAGCTTTGGGGGATGCGCAAGCGCCGTCGGACCTGGCTGGTCAGCGCCGCGGCAGGGTGGCGAAGAAATCGGCGTAGCCGCCGGCGCGGACTTTCTCGAGAACGGTCGAGAGGTCGTCGAGGGGATTGAGAGAATAATCAATCCGCACGTCGATGGCCGGATAGGGTTGGTCGGAATAGGTCTTTATCGCCGCCGACTGGATGCCGCGCGCATCGCCGCCCGCCACATCGCCTGCGGTGAGCGCGGCAAGCAGGCGCAGCTCAAGCGGGCCGCCGGCACGCGCAAACGCTTCGGCCATGGCGGGGACGACATCTGTGTTGGCGAGGAGATTTCCGGCGATGGCAATGTCGGTTTGCAGATGCAGGCCCAC
>NZ_CAXAXY010000128.1:0-7284 GCF_963972885.1 uncultured Pelagibacterium sp.
GGAAAGCCCGACGCTGGGCGCATGGGGGCTTGGCTGGGAGTGCTGGTGCGACGGGATGGAAGTTTCCCAGTTCACCTATTTCCAGCAGGTCGCGGGCTTTGAATGCTCTCCCGTTCCCGGGGAAATCACCTATGGGCTGGAACGGCTGGCGATGTATGTGCAGGGGGTCGAGAACGTTTACGATCTCAACTTCAACGGACGCGAAGGCGATCAGAAGGTCACCTATGGCGAGGTGTTCCTGCAGAACGAGCAGGAATTTTCCAAATACAATTTCGAGGCGGCCGATACCGAAATGCTGTTTCGGCATTTCAAGGATGCCGAGGACGAGTGCAAGGCCATCCTTGCGGCAGGCCAGGATGGTGAGCGCCAGACCATGGCCGTGCCAGCCTATGAGCAGGTCATCAAGGCCAGCCACAATTTCAACCTGCTCGACGCGCGCGGGGTGATTTCGGTGACCGAGCGCCAAAGCTATATCCTGCGCATTCGCGAGTTGGCCAAGGCGTGCGGTGCGGCGTGGCTGCAAACGGCCGGCGGCGGGGCGACCGGCGCCGATAAGTGATTGATATAGCCCATTAATGGTGCCACTCTGGCCGCAACCATGCGGCAGGAGGGAAGCGGCAGATGGAATGGGTGATCCTGATACTGGTCGTGGCCGTTCTCGGCTATGCGATCTATGTCTACAACAATCTGATCCGCAATCGGCAGCTGGTGGAAGAGGGCTGGTCGGGCATCGACGTGCAGCTCAAGCGCCGCGCCGATCTCATTCCCAACATGCTCGAAACGGTCAAGGGCTATATGGCCCATGAACGCGAGACGCTGCAGGCGGTGACCGATGCGCGCGCGGCCGTGCAGGCGGCACAGAACGCTTCGCCCGGCGAACGCGGACAGGCGGAGGGGCTTCTTTCGGGGGCTTTGGGGCGGCTTTTTGCGGTGGCCGAGGCCTATCCCGACCTCAAGGCCAACACCAATTTCCTCGAGTTCCAGACGGCGCTGCAGATTGTGGAAGACGAGATCCAGCTTTCGCGGCGTTATTACAACGGAGCCGTGCGCAATCTCAACATCGCCGTGGAATCGTTTCCTTCCAACATCGTTGCCAATGCCTTCAAATTCGAAAAGGCCGAATATTTCGAGCTGGAGAACGAGGCGGACCGGGCGGTGCCGCAGGTCAAGTTCCAGTAAGGCCGATGCAGCGTTTTCTCATTGCCCTGGTCGTTTTGATTTGCGCCGCGCCTGCGTGGGCGCGCGAGGAAATCCGCGAGTTCAACGCGATTTTCGAGGTTCATGCCGATACTTCAGTGACCATCACCGAACAGATCGCGGTGAATGCCGAGGGCAACGAAATTCGGCGCGGCATCTTCCGCGACATTCCGACCCTTCTCGAAACGCCCGATGGCCGGACGATCCGGCTGCCGTTTGAAGTGATTTCCGTGACGCGCAATGGCGCGGCAGAACCCTTTGCGGTCGAGGGAATATCGGGCGGACAACGGATCCGGATCGGGTCGGCCGAGGTGCTTTTGCAGTCGGGTGTTCACCGCTATGAGATCGTCTATCGGATGGACCGTGCGGCACGCCTGTTCGAGGATCACGACGAGTTCTACTGGAACGCGACGGGCAATTACTGGAATTTCCCCATCCTGCGGGCGCGCGCGTTGGTGACGCTGCCCGAAGGCGCTCAGATTACTGAACTCAATGCCTATACTGGCGAATTTGGGGTGCGTAGCGCCGACAGCTCGGCCGAACGACTCAACGACCGGCAGGCACGATTTACGGTGACGCGGGCGCTCGGGCCGGGCGAAGGGCTGACGGTTTCGGTTTCCTTCGAGAAAGGCATTCTGACGCCGCCCCAAGGCACCGACGCGCTGTTGTTCTGGTTTTCCGATTATCGCGACTACATCATCCCGCTGGCCATGCTGTTGATCGTCATTGCCTATAATGCGCTGGCCTGGGGCGCTGTGGGCCGCGATCCGGCCAAGGGTGTCATATTTCCCAGATTTTATCCCCCCAAAGGCTTTTCCCCTGCGCTTGTCCACTACGTGCACACCATGGGATGGGGAAAAACGGGCTGGACAGCCTTTTCCGCCGCGCTGATTTCGCTGGCCACCAAGGAGTTGATTGAAATCGGCAAGCAGGGAAAGAAAAACACCCTGACGGTGACCGGGCAGTACCCGAAAGAACCGCTGCCGCCGGGCGAAGCGGTGATTTACGGGGATTTGAAATCGATGAGCCCAGTGACCATCGACAAGACAAGCGGGCCGGAACTGGCCAAGGCCAAGTCCGCCTTCATCGCTGCGCTGGAAGCCGAAAACCGCAAGGTCTATTTCAACAGCCATATGATCTATATCGCTGTCGGCGTGCTGATCGGCATTTTGTCGCTGGTCGTCATGGTGGCAACGGGCGTGTTGCACCCGTTGTTTGTGTTTTTTGCTGCCTTTGCCGCGGTCTTCCTGTCGATCATTGGGACGGCAGCGCGCTCCTTTTGGCAGGGCCGTGGGATCGGGCGGTTTTTCGGTTTGGCGATCATGGGCATTTTTATCGCCAATTCTGGGGCCTTTGCTTTGGATGTGCTCGATCTCTCCAATATCGATTTTCCGTTCGTCGCGGCGATCACCATCATTGCGGTAACGCTGGTGTTTGCCGTTCTGATGCGGGCGCCGACCGTGCATGGGCGCAAGATCATGGACGAAATCGATGGCTTCAAAATGTATCTCGAGACGGCCGAAAAGGAACGGCTCAACTTTCAGGGCGAGCCCGACATGAGCGTTTCACGCTTCGAGGCCATCCTGCCCTATGCCATGGCGCTGGGCGTGGAAAAGCCCTGGTCGACGCGGTTCGAGAACGATCTGGCCCGTCACGCCGTCAAGGATGCGGGCACAGACTACTCGCCGCACTGGTATAGCGGCGGCAATTTCTCTTCGGGCAGCTTCGCGCGCACCATGGGCGGGGTGGCGACCGGGCTCAGCGCTGCGATGATCTCGTCCCAGCCGCAGGCATCGAGTTCGTCCGGGTCGGGGGGCGGTGGCTTTTCGGGCGGCGGCGGAGGAGGCGGCGGCGGAGGAGGCTGGTAGCAGCCTATTGCCCGAGCAGCGGCGTGGCGGCGACCCAATGGCCCGAGAAGCGTTCGCGCAAATCGTGAGCCGCCTGGTGGGCGGCGGCGGCGCTGCCATAGAGGCCGAAGCAGGTGGCGCCGGAGCCTGACATGCGGGCGGTGACGCAGCCTGATGTGGTGGAGATCGCGCCCACGATCGAAGCGATGGAAGGCACCAGTTCGGTGGCGGGGGCCTCAAGATCATTGCGGGTATCGGCAAGCCAGAGCGAGAGCAGCGCTGCACGATCGAGCGGCGCGGGCAGCTCGGGCATGGGCGGATTGTGCTTTTGGGTCAGCCGCTTGAACACATCAGGGGTGGAAACCTGTTCGAGAGGATTGACCAGAACCAGGTGCATCTGAGGAAAGGTTGTGAGCGGTGCGATTTTTTCGCCAATGCCGGTTACCTCGCAAGGCTGACTCAAAAGGCACATGGGCACATCGGCACCCAGCGTGGCGGCAAGGGCAAAGATTTCCGCATCGGCGATGGGGGTTTGGCTCATGCGCGCAAGAACGCGCAACAGGGCGGCAGCGTCGGCCGAGCCCCCACCGAGCCCGGCAGCAATGGGGAGGTGCTTTTCGAGATGGATTTCGATTCCGTCGGGCAGATGACCGGGAAAGCGGGCGCGGAATTTTTCCAGCGCCCGGATGACAAGGTTGGCACGCCCATTGGGCAAATCGGCGCCGAACGGGCCCGAGACGTGAAGCAGGTCCTTACGCGCAGGCGCGACCGAAACCAGATCGGCCAGTTCGGTAAAAACGCACAGGGTGTGGAGGAGATGAAAACCGTCCTCCCGACGCCCCACAACATGCAGCGCGAGATTGACCTTGGCCGGGGCGGGCTCTGTTAGCGGCATCAATCGCCGATGGGCGCGTTCGGGTCCAGCCCGTGAAGCAGCTTTGGCGTGGCGCGCTCGGTGACCGCGCCGTCCTCATCGACATCGATGGCGATGCGCCACTGGAACATGGCTTCGCGCTCTCTTCCGGCAACCCAATAGACATCGCCAAGATGGTCGTTGATCTCGGGGTCGGCAGGCAGAAGGTTGACCGCATCCTCGAGCACCTCGACGGCCTCGTCTATGCGGCCAAGCTTGTAGAAAGCCCAGCCCAGGCTGTCGACGATATAGCCGTTGCGCGGTGAGAGCTCGACGGCCTGCTCGATCATTTCAAGCGCCTGTTCGAGGTTTTTGCCCTGATCCACCCAGGTGTAGCCGAGATAGTTGAGAACATCGGGATGATTGGGGCGCAACTCGAGAGCCTTGAGGAAATCGGCCTCGGCGCGGTCCCATTGTTTGGCGCGCTCATAGGAGATGCCGCGCACATAATAGAAGCGCCAGTCGTTGGGACGGGCCGGATCGAGCCGATCAATGACCGCTGAATAGGCCTCCGCCGCCTCTTCCCACCGCTCGGCATAGCGCAACGTATCGCCCAGGATACCCTGCACTTCCTGATTGTCGGGATTTGAGACAGCAATATTCTGAAGACGGGAAATGGCGGCATCGCGATCGCCGCGCAGATCGATGTTTTCGGCGAGCCGGACCAGCGCGTTGACACGGAGGGGGGAATCGTTGGGGACAGTCTCAAAGATCGTGTCGGCTTCGTCGTAGCGGCCGGCGCTGGCTAGAAGCTCGCCAAGCGAAATTGAAATGATCGCCTCGTCGGGATCGAGGTAATTGGCAAGTTGCAGGAAGCCGACGCCGAGCTGGATCGAGCCATCGCGGGCCAGCGCCGTGCCCAGTCCGTGAAGCATTTCGGCCGCGCCCGACTGGACCGATCCGGCGAAAAGACCGGGCTTTTGACCATTGGCGATGGGCTCACGCAGGGAATCGACAACAGGATGCTCGACACCCTGTTCAGCAAAAGTATCGAGCACGGCCTGGGCTTCATCGAAGCGTCCGGCATTGCCCAGCATGCGGATATAGGCTTCAGCGATGCGCGGGACGAGCGGATCGAGTTCATAGGCCTGGCGGGCCAGATCGATCGCCTCATCGCGTTGGCCGCCGACATCGGCCAGAATGGCGCGATGGAAGATGATAAACTCGTCAAACCCGCCCTGCCCGACCTGGCTCAGGATGGCATTTGCGGCGTCAGTATCGTCTTCGCCGACCTTGGACCAGGCGCGGATAACCGAAGCGATAATGCCGACCAGCGAAGCCTCGGGAACGCGCGAAAGCAACTGATCGGCTGAAGCGTAACGGCGCTGTTTGAGGGCAACCGAGCCCAGAACAAGATGGGCAAGCTCATCTTCGGGCGTCAGGTCAATGACGTGTTGAGCCATGGTGGCGGCTTCGGAAATGTCGCCGGCCAGAAGATAGGCGAGGAACGCCTGGCTGGAATAGACCGGATTGTCCCAATCGCGCTCGGCGGCCTGCATGAACAGTGAAGCGGCGCGGCGGGCGTCGAGGGCATCGATGGCGGAAAGGCCGGCCAGATAGCTGCCCATCGTACTCGAGACGCGCATGGGCAGGATATCCTGCTGCGCGAATGACGATGAGAGTGGAACGCCAGCGCAGAGCGCGGCAACGATCAGGGCATGGATCGGCCGTTTGAGCAGCTTTAGCACGATTGTTCCCGAACTCCTCGCTTGCAGGCCTGAGACCGGCCTATCATCTCCAATAGCCAAACCCGGCAATCCTGTCGATTGTTGGGCGCATCAGTTGGATGCATTTTCACGTTTCTCCGAATCGCGCAAATTGCTCCAAGTTCTTGTCTTGTCGCGCTTCCGAACCGGATAAGCGGCTTCCACTTATCCTGGAAGCACTCCCACGAGACCTTTTCACGCAAATGCGCGAGCGCCGCAAGCCTTGAGGGCTCACACGATTTTCACATTCCCGAATAGTTGGGACCGCTTCCACCCTCGGGGGGTACCCAGTTGATGTTCTGGGCCGGGTCCTTGATATCGCAGGTCTTGCAGTGCACGCAGTTCTGGGCATTGATCCTGAACACGGGATCGCCGCCTTCCTCGATCACCTCGTAAACACCGGCGGGGCAATAGAGCGGCGCGGGCTCGCCATATTTCGGCAGGTTGTCGCGAATCGGGACTTGGGGATCGGTGAGCCGCAAATGGACGGGCTGATCCTCTTCATGGGCGATGTTGGCGCGATAGACCGATTCGGTGCGCGAGAAGGCGATTTTGCCATCCGGTTTGGGATAGGTGATGGGGGCAACTTCGGAAACCGGTTTAAGCCGCGCGAAATCGGGCCTGTCGGAAACCAGACCACCCAAGGGGGAACGTTTGGCGAGGCTGGAAATCCACATGTCGGCGCCGGCCAGCCCCACCCCGACAAAGGTCCCCAGCTTGCTCCAGAGCGGTTTTACGGCGCGGACCGGGTAAAGATCGTTGCGGATGCCCGAAGCGAGGATGGCTTCGTCGAGCGTTGCGATTTCATCATTGGCGCGGCCGGCGGCGATGGCGTTTGCAATTTCGGACGCCGCGGCCATGCCCGAGCGGATGGCGTTGTGGATGGCTTTGAGCCTCGGCACGTTCATAAACCCGGCCGAGCAGCCGATCAAAGCGCCGCCGGGGAAGGCCATTTTGGGGATGGACTGCCAGCCGCCCGAGGTCAGCGCGCGTGCGCCATAGGAAAGGCAGGTCGCGCCTTCGAGCAGTCTGGCGATTTCAGGGTGCTGCTTGAAGCGCTGGAATTCGCCGAACGGGGACAATGTGGGGTTCTCGTAGTCGAGATGGGCGACAAGCCCAAGATAGATCCTGTTGTCCTGGGCATGATAGCAAAAGCCGCCACCGCTGGTGGAATTGCCCATCGGGTAGCCCATGAAATGGGTGACTTTGCCCGGCTTGTGTTTTGCCGGATCGATTTCCCAGATTTCCTTGAGGCCAAGACCATATTTTTGCGGCGCGCGGCCTTCGTCCAGACCGAATTTGGCGATCAGGCGCTTGGCGAGCGAGCCGCGGGCGCCTTCGGCAATGAGCGTATATCTGGCGCGCAACTCGATGCCGGGGGTAAAGGTCGGCTTGTGGGTGCCGTCGCGGGCAACGCCCATATCGCCGGTGACGATGCCGAGGATTTCGCCATTCTCGCCGGTGATAAAATCGGCAGCGGCCGTGCCGGGAAAAATATCGACGCCCAGTGTCTCGGCCTGTTCGGCCAGCCAGCGACACAGATCGCCGAGCGAGATGATGACAGCACCCCTGGTCTTCATGATCGGCGGGATCAGGGCGTGGGGGAAGGGAATGGCGGATT
>NZ_CAXAXY010000129.1:0-7170 GCF_963972885.1 uncultured Pelagibacterium sp.
AGGCAGATGAGCGCTTCCAGCAAAAGTTGCAGACTTTTGCGGTTCGGAAGCGCGAGCAGGCAGATGAGCGCTTCCAGCAAAAGTTGCAGACTTTTGCGGTTCGGAAGCGCGACAAAAGACGTTACCGGGCCCCTGTTGCCGGAACCCCGGCACACAGGCAATATGGCACCGATTCAGTTGGGGTTTTTTTCTTGGTTGCGCCTTCCCAGCAGATGTTCGCAATTGCCCCGGCTCAGGGAAAGCCCTCCCTCAGCCGCGCACAATTGCGTCTTCTGGTCGGCAAGGCGCGCTGGCTTCATGTTGTCGCCGATGCCGGGCTCGCTGTCGCGCCGACAATTGCCATCACCCGGACCGCCTGGGATGCGCTGCAGACCGAGCGCAGGGCCGGAACCGACACGCTGCGCAAGGTCTGGGTCACGACGCTCTTCAAGCTGGTAACACCAGGCAAAAAGCCTCCCGAACTTGTCGTTCGGACCTCCGCACCCCGCCATATCGCCGGCCTTGAGCCGGCGCGAACGGGTCTGGCCGCTCCCTCCAACGAGCATGAAGCCGTCGATCCGCAGCGCGCCATGGGCAAGGCGATCAATGCCGCCTTTGCCAGCTATGGCCCGGCGCCGGCCGGCTGGGCGAGCGAGGCCGAACGTGAGGCGCGCGACAATCAGATCGTCATCGTGCAAGCCACGGTCAGCGGTCGGATCGAACATTTTCTCTCCCGCAATACGACAACGGGGCGAATTGGTCCGGTTGCTCCGCCGGGTGAACCGCTGCCCAAACTGCCACCAAGCGCCGCAAAGCTGATCGAAACCATCGACGCGGCGTCAGGTCAGCACATGGCCTGTGTCGTGTCGATCGAAGGCGATGTGGCGCGGCTGGTTTCGGCCCGGCCGGTCCAGGTCAGTGCCGGCGCACAACTCGAAGCGGCGGTTGAACGGGTCGACGCCAGGGTGTGGATGCCGGCCGAAGCGGTCAGGCGTTTCAACCCCGCTCAGCTTTCCCAATTGCTTCACCCACGCCTCACCGACGACCACAAGGCAACCGCCATTGCTACAGGTCTCGGCGTTTCCCCCGGTGCGGCCAGTGGGGAAATCGTCTTTACCCCCGACGATGCCGCGCGGTGCCGCGCCCGGGGCCGCCATTGCATCCTGGTGGTCATGGAGACCGGCCCCGGCGACATCGAGGGCATGAAGGCGGCCACCGGTTTTGTCACCGCACGCGGCGGCATGACCAGCCACGCTGCGGTCGTGGCCCGCATAACCGGAAAGCCCTGTGTGGCCGGTCTGCGAACCTTGCAGATCGACGCCGAAAATGGCGTCTGCAAGATCGGCGACAAAGTCTTTACCACCGGTCAGCGTCTCACCATCGACGGGTCCGAGGGCGCCATCTACGAAGGCGCGCTTCCCCTCTCGCGGCCTCATATAGGTGGTGCGCTTTCGCGGCTTTTGGACTGGGCCGACGACACCCGCACCATTTCCGTCAGGACAAATGCCGAAACCATCGAGGCCGCCCGCACGGCGCTCAGCTTTGGCGCCGAAGGCATCGGGCTGGCACGGTCCGAACACATGTTTTTTTCCGGCGAGCGCATGCGCGCCCTGCGCCGCCTGATCCTGTCTGAAAGTGAGCAGGATCGCGCCACAGCGCTCGAAGGGCTCGTCGACTATCAGGCCGCCGATTATGCAGCGCTGTTCCAGACAATGCAGAACAAGCCCGTCAATGTGCGCCTGTTCGATCCGCCCCTGCACGAATTTCTGCCCCGCAGCGAGGACGATATCGAAGACACCGCTGAAGCGCTGGGCCTCTCTCTCAAGGCGCTCAAGGCGCGCCTCCAGCGCCTCGATGAGGTCAACCCCATGCTCGGCCATCGCGGCGTGCGGTTGGTTATCACTTACCCCGAAATCCTTGCCATGCAGGTTCGGGCATTGGTGGCTGGCGTCGAAGCGGCCATGGACAATCAGGACATGCCGGTCAATCTCGAGATCATGGTGCCCTTCGTCACCTCGGCCCGGGAGGTCGCCTGGGTCAAATCGCGCATCATGGATATCGTGGGCAACGCGCCGGTCTTCCAGCGTGGCGCCAATCTGGCGTTCGGCACGATGATCGAATTGCCCCGCGCGTGTTTGAGGGCAGGTGATATCGCCAAGGAGGTCGATTTCATCTCCTTTGGCACCAACGATCTCACCCAGACGACCTATGGCATCTCACGCGACGACGCCCCGGCCTTCCTTGCGACATATCACCGCCGCGGGCTCTACGACGTCGACCCGTTCGTCACCATCGACCAGCGCGGCGTGGGCGAATTGATCCGCATCGCCATCGAGCGGGGCAGGGCGGTCAATCCGCATTTGAAGGTCGGCATTTGCGGCGAACACGCCGGCGAAACCAATTCCCTGCGCTTTTTCTCCGGGCTCGATATCGATTACGTCAGCTGCTCGCCCTATCGCGTGCCGGTCGCCCGTATGGTTCTGGCCCAATCGGATGACGCCAGTTAGCCATTGGCGGCCCTCACAATGCCTTGCCAGTGCCGCAATCTGAACTTTTCCGTGCCAATTTGCCCGTGTTTACCCCTTCATAACCCTAATCAACGATCATCGGGATTGTCGGCATTTGATCGTCTTGGTGTTGCACTTGTGCATCGCATGCCAGAACGGTCGGCTCGACATCGGAACGATGGCGTATTTTTCATCAAGGGTTCCGGTGCTTCGTGCAAGGCCGGCGGGTCAGTGTTGTGGCGTAGAAAAGCGTTAGTATGGCGTATGGGATCTCCCTGGTGCGTGCCAACCCGGCGCGTGCCTCGCGAAAAGTTTTGAAGGCTGTAGGGGCACTGACGCTCAGCGTCGTTGCTTACGGCTTTGCGGTCCCCGGGACCGGTGGCTTTCGCGCCGTCGATCCTGCGACCGAACTTCCCCCCACACCGATGGCGTCCCTCGCCTTCGAGGGCGATCATCCCGTCATTTCCGGCACCGTTGCCCCGCTGTTTAATACGGCGATGTTTTCCGGTCCCAACAGGACCGACAAGACCGACAGGGCGCTGCCCGAGGTCAACCTTGTCGCCTTTTCCCAGACCTTTGATGCGGTGCGGCTCTCGATTGCCTCGGCCCGCTCTGCTGGCGATCCTTACACCGCCCAGCAGTCGTCGATCATGGTCGCTGAGGGTGAAGAGCAAGAGGAGGGCCCGCGCATTTCGGTGGCTTCGATCGATCCCGACATGGTCAATTCGGCCGGTCTGGCCGCGATTGACGCCATTTCCGAAGATTCCGATCGCGATCCGAACACCCCAAGCCCCGTGGGCGTTCCCGAAACGCTGGCCTATGGTCGCGCCAACACCCCGGCAACCGAATTCACCGTCAGCCACACCTACTCCGAGCGCGAGCAATGGTGCATGGCGACCGGCATCTATTTCGAGGCGCGCGGCGAAAGCTATCGCGGCCAGGTCGCGGTCGCCCAGGTCATCATGAACCGTTTGGACCACCCCAATTACCCCGATACCATCTGCGGCGTGGTCTACCAGAACCAGCACCGCCGCAATGCCTGCCAGTTCTCGTTCGCCTGCGATGGCAAGACCAATGTCAACCGCACCTCGGAAGTTGCGGCATGGGATCGGGCGCAGTCCATCACTCAGGAAGTGCTCAACAAGGAAATCTATCTGACCGAAGTCGCCGACGCGACGCATTACCACGCGACCTATGTCCGGCCCGCATGGGCCCGCAACATGGACAAACTGGCCCAGGTCGGCCTGCACGTCTTTTACAAGTTCAAGCCCGGCTGGCGGTTCGGTTAATACGTCCGGTAGCAGGAAACAAACGACCCGCTGGCCGAGCACGAACGCACCCCCCGGTCCGAAACGTTGTTGATCACCACATTTCCGCTGACCGGATTGCGGCCAACCGACAGGATCATGAAGCTCGATCCCTGGGGCCAAAGGCTATAGCCGTGGTAGTGTCGGGGTTCGTCGTAAACCCGATTTACCTCTATCCCCGGATAAAGCACATGTGGCGATACAAGCCCGTCGCTGGAATAAGTGCCGCTTGTGGTCGTCGCGATATTGACGTCGCGCACATGGCCATATCCCACCTTGCGCACGATCGCTGAGGAGGTCGGCTCCAGCGAAACCGAATCCGCATAGGCGATTTCGTACTGCCGGTCGTAGAACTTGACCAGCGTGGTCAGGGGCGGCGGAGCATGACTGATCAGCCCGTCGGCATGCGCGGCGGTTGCGCCGGCCAGACCGGCCCCGAAGATTCCTGCCAAAAACAGCGCGGCGGCAACGCCCGCCCGATAGCGCAGCGCGATGCTCCTGCGGGGGCGGTTGTGGGATCGGTCAAAGCGCATGAACGTCTCTCCGGTTGACGGCGTCTTAACGCTTTATCAACCTTTCCGATCCGTTAACGCAAAGCCTCATCCGCGACAGGGTTAACACGTAAAATGAGATTAAAATTTTAGTGATTACAATGGGTTGAGCCCCAAGATAGCTAAGTACCCAGGCTTTCGAACACATCCACGAAGTGATCGTGCGCCTGCTGGGTCGGCCATGGCCGGATCAGCCGGTCAAAGCCGGGAAGATCAAACCCGGCCAAGCTCGGCTCTCCAAAAAATTTCCGCGCTTCATCGGGCGCAAAACCGGCAAGATTGACCGCCTCGAAAAAGGCAGCCTCGCGGTCTGCCCGTTTGATGAGCTTTTTCAGCGCCGCCGGCGCTATGGCCGGCAGGCCGAAGCGGATATGGATGGCGCCGAGCAGACGCGCCTCGACATCACGATAATTGCCGCCCATGGCGGCCTTGAAGGGGGAGATGATGTCGCCCATCACATATTCCGGGGCGTCGTGGAGCAGGGCGTAGAGCCGCCCCCGGTCATCGATTTCGGGATCCATGGCCGAAGCGATCTCGAGCACCAGCACCGAATGCTGGGCCACCGAAAACGCATAATCGCCCTTGGTCTGCCCGTTCCAGCGGGCCACCCGGGCCAGCCCGTGCGCGATATCGGACAGTTCCACATCGATCGGGGAGGGGTCCAACAGATCGAGGCGACGTCCCGAAAGCATGCGCTGCCAGGCGCGGGATTGTGCGCGTGCCATTGTCCTCGATCCTAATCGTCTTCGGAATCGCCGCCCGGCGTTGCAAAATCGTAGCGCGCCCATTGGGGCAGGGCAAGCGAGACCGGAGCACCCGCCACGCTGGCCGCGCCGCCATCGGTGATCTTGTCGATCCGGGCAATCGCAACGGACGTTCCGCCCACGACGCCGCCGAGCGTGCCGACGCTTTTCCCTCCGATCACCACCGCATCGCCGCGCGCGCCCGCCACGATGCCCGATACGATCACCGGCCGCCGCCGCGCCGTGCCGCGATGCTGCATGCGCGACACCACTTCCTGGCCCACATAACAGCCCTTTTTGAAATCGACACCGCCCAGATGATCCATCCCGATATCGTGCGGAAATACCTCCTCGGTCGCGAAATCCGGGCCCATCTCGGCAATGCCCGCCGCAATGCGCGCCTTGGCTTGCCCCGTGCCCTCGGCCCAATCTTCAGCGTCCGCGAGAGCGGCAATCACCCGATATCCCAATCCTTCGCCGCGTCCGTCGCGATGGACGATCCCCGTCTCGGGCGCTTCTGCCGACCATCCCACCGCATGAGTCTCGGCCAGCATCTCGATGTCCATCTTGGCCCGCAGCCGATACATCTTCATGCGCTTGAAGAAGTTCTCGGTCACTGCGGCCGGAACATCGAGCCAATGGGCGCCATCGGCCCACCCGATCAGTCCTTCGGCGAGCAACTTGCCCTGCGGCGCCAGCAGCGCAAACCAGCGCGCCTCGCCATCCTCGAGGACAGGCGGGGTCAGGACATCATGGAGAAGATGGGTCGCATCCGGACCGGAAATTTTGAAGGTCACCCGGTCGACGCGCTTTTCGATTGTCATATGCTGCCCTTGCCTTGTTCCTGTGCCATCCGTTAAACCCGCCCCATTCAGTCGCCGAGCCGGAGGTATGCCATGAGTCGCCACTTCGATACGATTTTCCGGGGCGGCACGCTGGTCAACCACGATGGCATAGGTAGCGCCGATATCGGCATCATCAAGGGGCGCATTGCCGCCATCGGCTCGCTCTTGTCCGATACCGCCGATAACGATGTCGACTGCATCGGCCTTACCGTCCTTCCCGGCGTCATCGATACCCAGGTCCATTTCCGCGAACCCGGCCTCGACCACAAGGAAGATTTGCAGTCAGGCTCACTCTCTGCAGTCATGGGTGGGGTTACCGGCGTTTTCGAAATGCCCAACACCAACCCCCTGACCACCACCCGCGAGACCTTCGAGGACAAGATTGCCCGGGCCACCGATCGCATGCATTGCGATTTCGCTTTCTATATCGGGGGCACGCGCGAAAACGTCGCCCAATTGCCTCAACTCGAACGCCTCCCCGGCTGCGCCGGCGTAAAGGTCTTCATGGGCTCGTCCACCGGCTCCCTTCTGGTCGCCGACGATGATGGCGTCGAAGCGATCCTGTCGGCCATCTCCCGCCGCGCCGCCTTTCACGCCGAAGACGAATACCGGCTCGAAGAGCGCAAGGACCTTCGCGTTGAAGGTGACCCGTCCTCCCACCCAATCTGGCGTGACCCGCAGGCAGCGCTCCAATGCACCGAACGCCTTGTGCGCATCGCCCGCAAGACCGGCAAGCGCATTCACGTCCTCCACATCTCGACAAAAGAGGAAATCACCTTCCTCGCCGATCACAAGGACGTTGCCTCGGTCGAAGTCACTCCGCACCATCTGACGCTGGACGAAACCGCCTACACAAGGCTGGGAACCTACGCCCAGATGAACCCGCCGGTCCGCGACGCCGAACACCGCGAAGGCATCTGGCAGGGGGTCGCCAATGGTGTTGCCGACATTCTCGGCTCCGATCACGCCCCCCATACGCGCGCGGAAAAGGAAAAGCCCTACCCGTCTTCGCCTTCGGGAATGACCGGCGTGCAGACCCTGGTTCCCATCATGCTCGACCACGTCAATGCCGGCCGGCTCAGCCTGCAACGCTTTGTCGATATGACCAGCCACGGCCCCAACCGTCTGTTCAATCTCGCCCGCAAGGGCAGGGTGGCCGTCGGCTATGATGCCGATCTCACCATCGTTGATATGAACCGCACCGAAACCATCACCAATGACTGGGTCGCGTCAAAAGC
>NZ_CAXAXY010000130.1:0-7116 GCF_963972885.1 uncultured Pelagibacterium sp.
AGGCGATCGTCGGCACGCGGGCCTCATGCCAGCCGATGCCGGTGTTCAGGATATCCGCACCCGCAGCCTCGATCTTGCGGGCCAGTGCGGCAATTTCATCGGCGGGCGCGCCGCCCTCGACCAGATCGGCCGCCGAAATCCGGTAGATGACCAGAAAGTCGGGGCCGCAACGTTCGCGCACCGCGCGCACGATATCGACCGGGAATCGGTGGCGGTTCGCGGCGCTGCCGCCCCAGTCGTCTTGGCGCTTGTTGGTGTGGGTGACGGTGAATTCGTTGATCAGGTATCCCTCGGACCCCATGATCTCGACGCCATCAAAGCCTGCGGCCAGCGCATTGGCGGCCGCCACGGCAAAATCCTCGATGGTACGGAGAATGTCGGCTTCGGTCATTTCACGCGGGATGAAACGGTTGATCGGGGCGCGGATCGGCGACGGGGCCACACACCCTTCGATCTTGGCATAGCGCCCGGCGTGGAGGAGTTGCGCGCAGATCAGGCTGCCTTCGGCCTGCACCGCCTCGCAGATCGGGCGCAGGTCAAGCGCTTCTTCCGGGTCATCGATTCTCGGACCTTCTGGATCGAATATGCCCTCGGCATTGGGCGAAAACCCGCCGGTGACCAGAATCGCCGCCTCCCCCCGCGCCCGCTCAGAGTAAAAAGCGACCTGTTTGGCTATGCCGTCAGGCTCGGTTTCCAACCGCGTGTGCATCGACCCCATGATGACACGATTTCGCAATGTATGCTGGCCTGCGCGGATGGGCGAGAGCATGGTTTCAAAGCTTCCATCTGGTCTATTTTTCACTTTGGTTCTCCTCCTCAAAACTGCACTTGATATACATTCTAACATTTGTTAGATTTTTGGAAAGAAGATTTTCGCTCACGAGGAGGAGCACCGATGCAATTCCAGCCTACAGACGATCAGAAGGCGTTTCGCGAGACCGCAAAGCGCTTCGCAACTGAAAGGCTTTCGCCCACATATCAAGAACGCGCCAGCGGCCATACATTCGACCGTGCGCTGATCAAGGAGATGGGCGCACTGGGGCTGATCGGGGCCGATCTGCCCGAGGAATTCGGGGGTCTCGGCGAAAGCTCTGTCACGTCAGGGCTGATCGTCGAAGAGATCGCCTATGCCGATTTCAACGCAAGTTACGTGCAGCTTCTGGGCTCTCTCATGGGCGGAATGGTTGCCAAACATGCCTCCAAGGACATCGCGTCGGAATGGGTGCCCAAGGTTGTTTCGGGTGATGCGGTCATTGGCCTGGGCCTGACAGAGCCGCGCGGCGGTTCGGATGCGGCGAACCTGATTCTGAGGGCCGAGAAATCCGGCAACGGCTGGCGGCTGAACGGTGAAAAGACATCCATGAGTTTTGCCAGTCAGGCGGATGCGGCGGTCGTCTTTGCCCGTACCGGCGATCCTGACGGCGGCTCACGCGGGGTCAGCGCCTTTTTCGTCGATCTGAACCAGGAAGGCATCAAGCGCACCCATTTTGACGACATCGGCACCAAGCCTGTCGGGCGCGGCTCGGTTTTCTTTGACGATGTTTTCGTGCCGGCTGAAAACATGATGGCGGAACAGGACCGTGCCTTTGGCACGATCATGGCGGGCTTCGACTATTCCCGCGCACTGATCGGGCTGGAGTGCCTGGGGGCCGCGCAAGCGTCGGTGGATGAAACCTGGGCCTACGTTCAGGAGCGCGAGGCATTCGGAGCCCCGATCGTGCAGTATCAGGGTGTCAGCTTTCCCTTGGCCGAGGCCGAGACCCAACTGACCATGATGCGCCAGCTTTGCTATTACACGCTGGACCTGCGCGACCGTGGCCTGCCCCACACCTCTCAGGCCGCCATGTGCAAATGGTACCTGCCCAAAACCGCCTGCGAGATCCTGCACCAGTGCCTGATCCTGCACGGACATTACGGCTACACCACCGACCTGCCCCACCACCAGCGCTACAACGATGTGCTCGGCTTGCAGATCGGTGACGGCACCGCGCAGATCCAGAAGCTGGTGATCGCCCGCGAGAAGGTCGGTCGCATGGCGCTGCAGTATGACAAGAAGGCGAAGGGAGCCTCGAAATGAGCGACCCCATCCTCGTCACTTCCGAGGGCAACACCGGCATCATCGAACTGGCCCGCCCCGAGAAATTCAATTGCCTGTCACTTGAGGTGCATGAGCGTATTTCTGTCGCGCGTGCGGAATTCGAGGCGAACCCCGCTATTCGGGCGATCCTCATCCGGGCGCAGGGCAAGCACTTTTGCACCGGTGCCGATCTGGTGGAAGTGAAAGGTAAATTGAACGATCCCGCCGCACTGGACCATTTCATCGCCTTTGGCATGAAAAACCTGCGTGCGCTCGAAACCTCCTCCCTCCCTGTCGTAGTCGCAGTGCAGGGGTTGTGTCTGGCCGGCGGGATCGAACTGATGCTGGCCTGCGACGTGTGCTTTGCGGCCGAAAGCGCCCAGTTTGGCGATCAGCATGCGCAATTCGGGCTGATTCCCGGTTGGGGTGGCTCGCAGCGGCTGACGCGGTTGATGGGGCAGCGCCGGGCGCTCGACCTGATGTTCTCGGCCCGCTGGCTCAAGTCGGACGAGGCCAAAGAGGCCGGCCTGGTCAACTACATCGTGCCGGATGCGGACCTGCACAAGATCTCGCTGGAATACTGCCAGAAGATCGCCACCCGCTCGCGTCCCGGCATCGCCGAGATGAAGCGGTTGGCGCGCGAAGGTGCGGACCTTGGTATCGACCAGCAGATGCGGCTTGAGCGCGATGCCGCGGTGCGTGCACTGCCCAGCGATGACGTGGCCGAGGGCCTCGACGCATTCGAGAACCGGCGCGCCCCCGAATTCAAGGCCTGAGGACGAAACATGGATTTCATTTTGAACGACGAACAACGCCAGATTTACGAGTATGGCGGCCAGCTGGCGCAGAAATACGACAATGCGTATTGGCTGGACCACGCGCGCAGGCATGAGTTCCCGCACGAGATGTTCAAGCAGATTGCCGATGACGGTTTCCTGGGCATCATGGTGCCCGAGGAATTCGGCGGCGCGGGCCTTGGTATGACTGAAATGGCCCTGTTCATGGAGGGCACCGCCAATCACGGCATTCCGCTTTTGATGATGGTGGTCGGGCCGACCATGTCGCTGGCCCATATCGCCAGCCACGGGAGCGAGTTCCACAAGAAAGAACTGCTGCCGGCCGCCTGCCGCGGTGATATCCAGTTCTGTTTCGCGATCACCGAACCGGGGGCCGGGTCGAACACGATGAAGGCCACTACGCTGGCCAAGCGTCGAGGCAACCGGTTCAGCCTGTCGGGCGAAAAGACCTTCATCACCGGGGCCGAAGTGGCCGACTACTGCCTCGTGGTGGCGCGGACCAAACCGCATACCGAGGTCAGCCGCAAGACCGACGGCTTTACCCTGTTCGCCGTGGATCTGAAGAAAAAAGGCGTCCACAAGCAGCGGGTGAAGATCTCGATCCCCCTGCCCGAGGAGCAGTGGACACTGTTCTTCGACGATGTGGATCTCGGCCCCGAGGATGTGGTCGGCGAGGTGGACGAAGGGTTCTCGATCCTGTTCGACAGCCTCAACCCCGAGCGTATTATCCTGGCCGCCTTGTGCTGCGGCATCGGCCGGTTCGCCCTGAACAAGGGCGTGGCCTATGCCTCCGAGCGCAATGTGTTCGGCCAACCCATCGGTGCGCACCAGGGCGTGCAGCATCCGATGGCCAAGGCGCATACGGCAGTCGAAATGGCCAGTCTGATGACCCGGCGCGCGGCATGGGAGTTCGACAACAAGCTGCCTGCCGGTGCGTCGTCGAACATGGCGAAATATGCCGCCGCCGAAGCCGGGATCGAAGCGGTCGACGCGGCGCTTCAGGCGCATGGTGGATCGGGCTTTACCGAAGATACGGGACTTTACGAAATGTACCCGCTGGTCCGCCTGCTGCGCACAGCGCCGGTGAACCGCGAACTGTGCCTGAGCTTTATCGGCGAAAAGGTCATGGGCCTGCCACGATCCTATTGATCGCCACGGCTAGGAACGGAGAACGACATGCAATTTGGAATGCGCTTCCGGCGGGAAGATGCCGCCGACAAGGTAAATGATCGCTTCTGGCACGCGATCGAGGGCACGCCGCTCGACGAGGTGCGCCGTATTCAGGAAGAGCGACTGCGCGATCAGATGGCCTATCTCAAGGCAAACTCGACTTTCTATCAGGAGAAGTTCGCGAAAGCCGGTGTGGAATTCGACGATATCCGCACCATCGAAGACCTGCAGAAACTGCCCTATACCTACAAGACCGAGATCCGCGAAAGCCTGGCCGCCGATCCGCCGTTCGGCAAACACCGCGCCGCGCCCATGTACGAGATCATCCAAATGCAGGCATCGTCGGGCACGACCGGCAGCCCCTCATATGTGGCCCTGACCGAATCCGACGCCGAAATGTGGCACGAGATGACGGCACGCTGTTTCTTTGCCAATGGCGTGCGGCCGGGCGACATGGTGCTGCACGCGTTTTCGCTCGCCAAGGGCTTTGTCGGCGGCATCCCCGTGATGCAGGGATTGCAGTACATGGGCACGATCGATGTCCCGGTGGGCGCCGATGGCGGTGCGGAACGGCTGCTGCGCGCCTGCGCCGACACCCGCACGCGTTGCGTGGTCGGCGCCCCGAACTTTGTGCTGCACCTGGCCGAAAAGGCTCCCGAGGTACTTGGCTGCAAGGCCAGCGAACTGGGTATCGAGCGCGTGATCGTCGGCGGCGAACCCGGCGGCGGCATTCCCGCAATTCGGGCAAAGATCGAAAAGGCCTGGGGTGCGAAATGCACCGAGATGCTGGGCGGCACCGATCTGGGCGTGACATACTGGGCCGAGTGCGACGCCCAGTCGGGTATGCACATGGTCAACATGGATTATGTCCTGACCGAGCTGCTCGACCCGGAGAGCGGCAGGATCATTCCCTGGAAAAAAGGCGCAGAAGGCGAGATGGTCTATACCGCGCTCGGCCGCCAGGCGAGCCCGCTCGTGCGGTTCCGGTCAGGCGATTATATCGAAGTGATCGATACCGAATGCTCCTGCGGCCGCACCGGACCGAAGATCCGCTGCACCGGCCGCACCGACGACATGCTGATCGTGCGCGGGGCCAATGTCTTCCCGTCGGCGATCAACAGCATCGTTACCGAAATGGTGCCGGACACCAACGGCGTCATGCGCATCGTGGCCGATTTCGAGGGCCATACCACGCAGGGCGCGCTGACGGTGATTGTCGAACGGGGCCCCGATCGCGATCCGGCCGATGACGTCACCCTCAAAAAGAAAATTGAGCAGCGGCTTCGCGACTCCTTGGTCTTCAAGGCCGACGTTCACCTGGTTGCGGCCGACACTTTCGAAAAACCTGGCGCCGCTAAGGTCGCCTTCGTTCTCAGGAAATATCCAGACCTGCCATGACTAGAATGAAATCCCTTCTCGACAGCGGGTCGGACGACTTCCGCGCCAACGACGTGTCTTACCGCGAAAAGGTCGATGAACTACATGCCCTCCGGCTCTTACAGCGCGTCGGCGGCCCCGAAATGGCGCGCAAACGTCATGTGGACAAAGGCAAAATCCTGCCGCGCGAACGGATCGAACGGCTGATCGACCCGGGCACACCATTTCTGGAACTCGGCGAGTTGGCCGGACTGAATATGCACAAGGGAGTTCCACCCGGCGCCGGCATCATTACCGGTATTGGCGTGATCGAAGGCCGTCAGTGCATGATCATCGCCAATGATGCCACCGTAAAGGGCGGCACCTATTTCGGGATCACCTGCCGCAAACACGTCCGGGCACAGAAAATTGCCTGGAAAAACCGCCTGCCCGTCATCACCCTCGTGGACTCCGGCGGTGCCTTCCTGCCCGACCAGGCCAACCTTTTCCCCGACGAAGGCCAGTTCGGCTCCATCTTTCACCAACAGATCGGCATGTCTGGCGATGGTGTGCCGCAAATCGCCGTGGTCATGGGGCCCTGCACCGCGGGTGGTGCCTATATCCCCGCGCTCTGTGACGAAGTGGTGATCGTGCGCGGTCAGGGCTTTATGTATCTGGGCGGACCGGAATTGACCTTTGCCGCAACCGGCGAAAAGGTCGAAGCCGAAGAACTGGGTGGCGGCAAGATGCATTCGTCCGTTTCCGGTGTGACCGACCATTTGGCCGAAGATGACGCCCACGCTCTGGCCATCACGCGCGAAATTGTCAGCCATCTTGGCGAAAAACCCCAACCCCGCAAGACGCCCGAAACGCCCCGTGCGCCCGCCTACCCGGTCGAAGAGATTTATGGGCTCATCAGCCGCGACCCCAAGGTGCCGACCGACAACCGCGAAATCGTGGCTCGGTTGGTCGATGAGAGCGATTTTCACGAATTCAAGCCGCTTTATGGCGACACGATCATGACCGGCTGGGGGCGCATCCACGGCCACGAGGTCGGGATCATCGCCAATACAGGCGTGCTTTTCGTCGAAGCCGCGCTGAAGGCGACGCATTTCATCAATCTCTGCGTCCAGCGTGATATTCCGCTGCTGTTCCTGGCCGATGTGAACGGCTTCATGGTGGGCCGCGAGGTCGAGCAGATGGGCATTGCCAAGGCTGGCGCCAAGATGATCACGGCCATGTCTTCGGCCCGGGTGCCGAAATTCACAATCATCACCGGTGGCTCTTACGGGGCCGGATACCTGGCGATGCTGGGCCGCCCGTTCCAGCCGGACGCAATGTTCGCCTGGCCGACGGGACGGTCGGCAATCATGGGGCCGGAACAGGCCGCCAGCGTGCTGGCTCAGGTCCGCGCGCAGATCAACGAACGCGAAGGCAAAAGCTGGACCCCCGAGGAGGAGGAAGCCTTCAAGGCACCGATCCGCAAGGAATACGAAGATTTTCAGGGAGCCTATAATTTTGCTTCCAACCTTTGGATCGACAGCGTGATCGAGCCCTGTGAGACCCGTGACGTCATGGCGCTGATGCTGGATGTGACATCGCGCAGACCCAAGGTCGATACCAACTTCGGCGTGTTCAGGATGTGAGGAGCGAACCGTGAAAATCAAAACGCTTCTGATCGCCAACCGCGGCGAAATTGCCTGCCGGATCGCGCGC
>NZ_CAXAXY010000131.1:0-6741 GCF_963972885.1 uncultured Pelagibacterium sp.
AAGCCACCCATCAGTCGCCTCGGCCTGACCGAGGACAACCTGTTGAGGCACCACAGCTAGCTCACGAAAGCGTAGCGAGCGCCTGTTCGAGCTTTTCGCGCCGGGCCCTGGCGTCGGCCAGCCGCTCCTTCTGCTCGTCAATCACCTCATCGGGCGCCTTGGCCAGAAACTGCTCATTGCCGAGCTTTTTCTCCAGCCCGCCGATTTCGCCTTCGAGCTTCTTGACGTCCTTGGAGAGCCGCTGACGCTCCGCCGCAATGTCGATAAGATCGGCAAGCGGCAACCCCCAGCTGGCTTCGCCCACAACGAACTGTGCCGAACTGGCCGGGATGGCATCCACCGGATCGATGGTCGAAACCCGCGCCAGCCGCTCGATGGCTGCACGGTGCGTCTCGATCCGCGCCGTCGTCTCCGCACTGGCGCCCACCACGACCAGCGGCACTTTCGCCCCGGCGGGAACGTTCATTTCCGTCCGCACCGACCGAATGGCCGAAATCACCTCGAGCAGCCAGCCCAGTTCCGCACCCGCTTGCGGGTAGGATATCGCATCGAGTTCCGGCCAATCGGCCAGCATCAGATAGCCGTCCCGCTTGGGCCCGGTCTTGCCGGTTTCCGCCCAAAGCTCTTCGGTCACGAACGGCATGAACGGATGCAGCATTTTCAGGATCTGATCGAGCGCCCAGGCCGCCGTTGCCCGCGTCTCGGCCTTGGCCGCTTCATCGGCGCCTGAAAAAGTGGGCTTGGCCAGTTCCACGAACCAGTCGCAGAACGTGCCCCACACGAAATCATAGGCGTGGTTGGCCGCTTCGTTGAACTTGTACTCGATGATCGCCTTTTCGACATTGGCCACGGCCCGCGCCGTCGCTCCGGCGATCCACTGGTTGAGTGCGCCGGAAAGCCTCGTCGGCTCGAACCCGTCAACCCGCACGCATTCGTTCATTTCCAGAAACCGCGCCGCGTTCCAGAGCTTGGTGACGAAGTTGCGATAGCCCTCGACCCGGCTCATGGCCAGCTTGATGTCGCGCCCCTGCGCCGCCATCGCCGCCAGCGTAAACCGCGTCGCATCCGCCCCATAGGCATCGACCAGTTCGAGCGGATCGATGACGTTGCCTTTCGACTTGGACATCTTCTGGCCCTTCTCGTCGCGGACCAGCGCATGCACATAGACGGTGGAGAACGGCTCTTCACCCGTAAATTCAAGTCCGAGCATCATCATCCTGGCAACCCAAAAGAAAATGATGTCGAACCCGGTCACCAGCGTTGCCGTCGGATAGTAGCTTTCCAGCTCTTTTGTCTGCTGCGGCCACCCCATGGTCGAAAACGGCCACAGCCCCGATGAGAACCAGGTGTCCAGCACGTCTTCGTCACGCGTCAGGTCCACCGGTTCGCCGTAATGGGCCTCCGCGGCCTTGGCCGCGCCCGCCTCGTCATAGTCGACAAATGCCCGTCCATCCGGTCCGTACCAGGCCGGGATCTGATGACCCCACCAAAGCTGGCGTGAAATGCACCAGGGCTGGATGTTCTCCATCCATGCGAAATAGGTGTTCTCCCAGCTCTTGGGCACGAATTTCGTGCGACCTTCGCGCACCGAGGCGATGGCCGGCTGCGCCAGAACGTCGGCCTTGACGAACCACTGATCGGTCAGGAACGGCTCGATCACCACCTTGGAGCGATCCCCGAACGGCTGCATGATCTTTTTGTCCTCGACCATCACCATCAGCCCTTCGGCGTCGATGTCGGCCACGATCTTCTTGCGCGCCTCATAGCGGTCCATGCCGCGATATTCGTCGGGCACGATATTGATTTCCGCAGTCACCGCGTCGTCGAAATCCATCTCGCCGCGCGCGATCTTGCCCGCCAGTTCGGCCTGCTGCACATACGGCGCGCCATCAGCCCGCATATTGGCCTTGGTGTCGAGCAGCGCATACATGGGAATGTGGTTGCGCCGGGCGACCTCATAATCGTTGAAATCATGCGCCCCGGTGATTTTCACCGCACCCGAGCCGAATGCGGGATCGGGATATTCGTCGGTGATGATCGGGATCAGCCTGCGGTGCTCTTTCGGCCCGACCGGAATTTCGCACATCTTGCCAACGATGGGCGCATAGCGCTCATCGTCGGGGTGCACCGCCACGGCGCCATCGCCAAGCATGGTTTCCGGCCTGGTCGTCGCAATCGAGATATAGTCGCGCTCTTCCTCGAGCACCACGTTCCCGTCGGCGTCCTTTTCCACATATGTGTAGGTTTCGCCCCCGGCCAGCGGATATTTGAAATGCCACATATGGCCGTTGACTTCGGTGTTCTCGACCTCGAGATCGGAGATCGCCGTCTCGAACTGCGGGTCCCAGTTGACCAGGCGCTTGGCGCGATAGATCAGCCCTTTGCGGTGCATCTCCACAAAGACCTTGAGCACCGCTTCGGACAACCCTTCGTCCATGGTGAAGCGTTCGCGCGACCAGTCGCACGACGCACCGAGCCGCTTGAGCTGGTTAAGGATCGTCCCCCCGCTCTCGGCCTTCCACTCCCAGACCTTTTCAACGAACTTTTCGCGCCCGATCTCGCGGCGTCCCGGCTCCTGGCGCTCCATCATGCGGCGCTCGACCACCATCTGGGTCGCAATACCCGCATGATCGGTGCCCGGCTGCCAGAGCACGTTCTTGCCGCGCATGCGCTCGAAACGCACCAGCACGTCCTGGATGGTGTTGTTGAGCGCGTGACCGATATGGAGCGAACCCGTCACATTGGGCGGCGGAATGACGACCGAATAGCTCTGTGCGCCCGGCTTGCTCCCGGCGCCGGCCTTGAACGCCCCCGCCTCTTCCCAGGCGCTGTAAATTCGCCCTTCGACCGTGCTCGGCTCGTAGGTCTTTTCGATCATCTGTGCGGTACCCCTGGAGTGTTTCCGGGATAAGTGGAGGCTACCCATCCGGCTCGGAAACGCGACATAACAAAGACTTGGAGGATTTCCCAGTTTCCAGGACCCGTTGGGCCGCGCAAACGAAAAGCGGAAATGCTCCAGAACGACGACCCGCCCCAGACTATGGGACGGGCCTCTGACATAGTGTGCTTATCTCTAAAGCCAAGCCGGGCGGCGAAGTCAACCGCGCGATGCGCGCTCGATCTCCTGGGCGATGAGCCGTTCCACCATCGAGGGCAGGTTTTCCTCGAGCCAGTCCTTGAGCATCGGCCGCAGCATTTCGCGGATCATCGCTTCGATGGTCAGCCCGCTGGCCCCTACGGCCATGTCCGGCATCCCCTTGGGCGTACCGAGCTTGGCAAAGGCGTTCTTCACGGCCGCACTGGTCGCCGGCTCCAACAGCTCGTCGGCCAGGTCGCTGCTCAATTCAGGGTCGGGCATCGGCGCCGCCTGGGCGAAATTGGCCTTGGGCTTGGGCGCTGGCTGCGGCTCTGCCGCAGCTTCGGGTTCGGGCTCGGCGCGCATCTGCGGCGCCGGTTCCTCGTCCTTGTCCAACTCGAACGCCACGTCGTCGGGCACCACCAGTTCCGCGGCGGCATCAAGGCTTGCCGCCGACGGCATTTCCGTTTCAACCGCCTCGGGCTCGGACTTGGCCTCCGGTTCGGCGGCAGCCGGCTCGACGATCTGTTCGGGCGAAAGCGCCAGCGGGGTCACCGTATCGTCGTCATCGTCGCTGAAAGGATCGATTTCGGCCGCCGAAGGCATAGGAACAGGTTCGGGTGCAGGCGCGGGCACAGGCTTGGGGCCAGGCGCCTTGGCAACCGGCATCTTCTGGGTTGCAGCCTCATCGTCATCGGCAATGATCTGCCGGATCGACGATAAGATTTCGTCCATTGTCGGTTCTTTTGATGCCGGCTGGTTCATATCTGCCCCGATTTCGTTCGGCCACCCTGGCCGCTACTCCGTACTGCCTGCAAAAACGGCGCACAGCCGTTGATTCGCTTTACAGCACCTTAACGTGAGAGCCCGGCGCACGAAAAGGGAAACGCCCCGGCGAGGGGGCGTAATCCACGAAAAACCAGCACTATCGGTATTCTAGCGTAGGTTGCCCCACGCATCGGCAGGCGCCGCTGGCGCGGTCGCCGGAACAACCACATCGCCCTCCACCGTCCGCGGCTGAACCGGCAGCCCCAGGTGCTGAGCGCTCAGCGTGCCCATGGCGGCAATCAGCGAATAGGCGGCGATTGTTCTTTGCGACTGCGCCGAAATCAGCGTTTCCTCGACCGAGGCCACCGAGGCCCGCGCATCGAGCACGTCCAGCGTTGTGGCCTGTCCGAGTTCATTCTGATCGATCGTTGCCTGCAGGGCCAGCCGGCTCGCTGCGACAGCGGCGGTCGCCGCCTCGATCTGCGCCGTGGCGGCCTGGATACCAGCCCACCCCTGACGCACCGCCTCAACGATCTGATCGCGCGTCGCAAACCCTTCGAGTTGCGTCTGGATCTGCCCGATATTGGCCTGCTCGACCGACGGATCACGGGTCGGCGTATAGATCGGCACGCTCAGCCGCAGGCTGATGCTCGCCTGGCTGGCGACAGTGCCCGAGGTAAAGCCGCCGGCGCCGACCTGGCCGGTCACCGAGAGGTTGGGCCCGAAGCTCGCCAGCGTCTCCTCATAGCCATACTGCGCGGCGCGCAACTGGGCAGCAGAAGCCAGCAGCGCGGGATGGTCGGTATTGGCGCGCGCAAGCGCTGCATCGAGCGAGCCCGGAATAAGCGACGAATAGCTGTACCCGCCCGAAAGGCTGCCGGGCGCCCGGCCGACCCAACGCTGATAGTTGGCTTCGCTGTTGCGCAGATTGTTGATTGCGGCCTGATAGGACGCGGTGGATTGCGCAAGTGTCGCCTCGGCCTGGGAAACTTCGAGCTGTGTCCCTTCGCCCAACTCCAGTCTGTCGCGGGCCGATCCCACCTGCGCCTCGACGAAACCGACGCTTTCCTGCCGGATTTCGACGATCCGCCGGTTGGCCACGACGTTCACATAGGCCTGAATGACCGAGAGCAGCACGTTCTGCTCCGTGTTCCTGGCGCCATACACCGCCGCGTCATACTGCGCCTCGGCGCCGCTGATCGCGGCACTGGTCGCATTGTTGTCGAACAGGGTTTGGTTATAGCCGATGCCGATGCTGTCGCTCGTCGACCAGCTCTGACCGCCCGAGGCCCAGGTCGATGTGGCTCCGATGCTGCCTTCTGCCCCGATGGTGGGCAACCTCGCCCCCTCGGCCGCAATGATGCCCTGCCGGGCAGCCCTCACCGAAAGGAACGAACTGGCGATCTCGGGATTGTTTTCATACGCATAGGCCAAAGCCGAGGTGAGGCTTTGCCCTTGGGCCGTCGTGACGAGCCCGAAAAGTGCAATGACGCTTACACCCAAAACTTGACTAAATTTCATTGCCCAGCGCCTCCAGCGCCGCCCCAACCTATGGCTGCGCCGCCACGCTTTCAACGCCAAACGAACGCACTAACCGGACTTTAAGGTAGGTAACTTTTCATTCGTTGCGTGTCGGTAACAGTTCCGCTGATGATCTCACACCAAGATTGCCGCAAGGTTACAGATTCGCGACAGATTCAGAACACGAAGGCCGGCGCCGCCGCAAAACTCCCCAGAACCGGAATGCTGGCGTTGAAGCTGGGCATCGGCGCCACATCATTGCCGGTCTTGACGTAGAGATTGGCCACAGCCGCGTTCCCGGCCCCCAGCACCGCCACCAGTCGCCCGCCATCGCGCAATTGGGCGAGCAGCGCCGGCGGCACCACGTCCACCGCCCCCTCGAGAATGATCGCATCGAACGGCGCTTCCCTGGGCACGCCGTTTTCGATCGGGCCGGCCACGGCCGCGGCGTTTCCGATGTCGAGATCGGCCAGGATATCGTTGGCCCGCCCCGCCAGAACCTCATCGCTTTCCAGCGCCACGACCGCATTGGCCAAAAGCGAAAGCACCGCCGCCGAATACCCGGTCCCACACGCCACATCGAGCACCACGTCCTGGCTGCCGATCTCGGCAAGCTGCACGAGCCGCGCAAAATCGGCCGGCGAGGCCATCGTCCGGTTCGCCGAAAGCGCAATCGGTTCGTCGCTATAGGCAAAGGCCGTGTGCGTATCGGGCACGAACTTTTCGCGCGGAATGCGGTTCATGGCGTCCAGAATGCGCCAGTCGGTGATTCCGCTGGTCCGCAACTGGTTGTCGACCATCGTCCGGCGCGCGCGCGAAAAATCCATAGTCAATCGCCTTCCCTGAGTGCTTTCATTTAGCCCTGTTCTTTGGTCAATAGCGCCGCCCGACAGTCGAAGCAAGGCCCTACCCGCCCAGTTTCGGCGCCGCCCGCACCAGCTGGCGCGTATAGTCTTGCTGCGGATCCTCGAGCACCCTTTCGGTTGCCCCCTCCTCGACGATCCGGCCGCCTTCCATCACCAGCACCCGGTCGGTGATCGCCCGCACCACCTGCAGGTCATGGGCAATAAACAGATAGCTTATCGCCACCCGCTGCGAAATCGCCGCCAGCAGATCGAGCACCTGCGCCCGGATCGACACATCGAGTGCCGACACAGCCTCGTCCAGAACGATCAGCGCCGGCTCGATGACCAGCGCCCGCGCAATGGCAATCCGCTGACGCTGTCCACCCGAAAACGCGTGGATATGCCGATCGGCGGCACTCGCCTCGATCCCCACCGATTCGAGCACCCGCGCCACCAGCGCCTCCCGCTCCGCCCCCTTGGGCGCTTTGTCGCCCAGCAGATGCAACGGTTCGGCCACCAGCCGGCCGACCT
>NZ_CAXAXY010000132.1:0-6552 GCF_963972885.1 uncultured Pelagibacterium sp.
ATGCGATCCCGTAGCGCTCCCCCGAGCGTTCGAGTTCGTGGGCCAGTGTCAGGGCCAGGCGAATGCCCGTGGCACCAAGGGGGTGTCCGATGGCGATGGCTCCGCCATTGACGTTGAGCTTGTCTTCATCGAGGCCCAACTCATCGACACAGGCCAGGATCTGGGCGCCGAACGCCTCGTTGATCTCGATGCGCCCGATTTGATCGAGCGTCAGCCCGCTCGCTTCGAGCACGGCGCGAATGGCAGGCGCCGGGCCGATCCCCATGATCTGCGGCGGAACCCCCACCGCAGCGGAGGCAACAAGGCGGGCCTTGGGCGTCAGCCCGTGGGATTTGGCATAGTCCGAAGACGCAACGAGCACGGCCCCGGCGCCATCGACGATGGCCGAGGAGTTGCCGCCGGTCTGAACACCACCGAAGGCCGGTCGCAGTTTGGAAAGAACCTCATAGGGCGAGGAGCGGATGTGGCTGTCGGTATCGATCTGCTCGACGCCACGCGGCAAGCGGATGGAGCGTTTGTCGATACCTTCGATTTCGAAGGTCTCGCTGACGACGGGCACGATCTCCTCGGCCAGCACACCGCCATCACGCGCCGCAGTGGCCCGCTCGAAACTGCGGACGGCGAAGCGGTCGACGCGCTCGCGCTCGATGCCGTATTGTTTGGCGAGATTTTCGGCGGTGTCGCCCATGGTGACGCAACCGGCGGGATCATAAAGGGCTTCCCAGAGGAAATCCTTGAACTCGACCTTGCCCATGGCAAAGCCGTTGCGGTGCGTATAGGCGGCGATGGGATTGCGGCTCATCGATTCCGTGCCCGCCGCCAGCGCGAGGTTCACGCGACCCAGAGATACAGAATCGGCGGCCTGGGCGATCACTTCGAGCCCGGTGCCACAGATGCGTTGTACCAGATGGGCCGGTGCCTCGGTCGGCGCGCCGGCGTAAAGCCCGATATGGCGCGGCGTCATGAACGCATCGAACGAGGCCTGGGCCATCGAGCCGGCAATCGTGGTTTCGATATCGGCAGCATCAACGCCGGTTTTCGCGATCGCCGCGCGGGCGGCCTTGATGCCCAGATCGATGGGCGAAATCTCTGACAGCGCGCCGCGATAATCGATGAATGGCGTGCGCGCGCCCCCAAGCAACCAGGCATCCTCGAAGGTAAAACGCAATCCCTTGGTCATTGATTATCCCTTTCTCGGCAGATCAAGAACGTCCGCGGGCACCGGTTCGCAATAAAGGGCTTCGACAAGGTCCCTGCGTGCCGCCAGAACGGCGCGCTGGTTGATCGAGCCCTTGTCGGTCACCTCACCCTTGTCGATATCGGGCAGCCCAACCATCACATGCGCCCGGGCAACATGAGTGGAACTGCCCGTGGCGCGCCGCGCCAGCGCCGCAAGCTCGACGGAGAACTTGTCCCTGATGGCGCTGTGTTGTGCAATCTGGGCGGGGTCGGTTCCTGCCGGCAATCCGGCATGGCGGGCGCAGGCCTCGAAATCGGGGAAAATCAACGCACCCAGATGGTTGCGGTCGGCGCCGGTCAGAACCACATCGCGGACCAGGGGTGCGCAGGCACCGATCACGGCCTTGCGCACGCTGGCAAAATTGACCCAGGTGCCGGTCGAAAGCTTGAAGTCCTCGCTGACGCGACCGTCAAAGACAAAGCCCTTTGAAATATCGTTTTCGTCGGCCGGCTTTACGGCATCGCCGATCTTGTAAAATCCGTCCTCGTCGAACGCCTCGCGGGTCTTTTCAGCGTCGCGCCAATAGCCGGGCGTGACATTGGGCCCCTTGAGGCGCAATTCCATCTTGTCGCCATTGGGCACCAGCTTGATTTCCATGCCCGCCGCCGGAAGCCCGATATGCCCCGCCTCCTGCACCGGCCAGGTGGTGGTGAAGGCAAAGGGCGCGGTTTCGGTCGAGCCGTAGCCGGTGATGATCATCACCCGCTGGCCCAACTCGGCCCGTGCCGCCCGATCCATGCCGTCAAAGACATGCTGGGACAGGCTGGCGCCGGCATATTGCATCAATTTCATGCGCGAAAAGAATTTGCGCCGAACCTCATGGTCGTCCTCGAACGCTGCGACCAGAAACTCGTAGCCTTTGGGCACCGTGAGATAAACGGTCGGTTGCACCTCGTGGAGGTTGCGCAGGGTATTGCCGATTTTGGCCGGGGTGGGCTGGCCGTCGTCGATATAGAGGCTGCCGCCATTATAGAACGCGATGCCGGTATTGTGGCTCGAGCCCGCGACGTGGTTCCAGGGCATCCAGTCCAGAAGCACCGGCGGCTCGTCCTTGAGAAACGCCAGGGCGGTGCGGATCATTTCCTGATTGCAGGCCATCATGCGGTTGGTGGTGATCACGCCCTTGGGCATGCCCGTCGAGCCCGACGTAAAGAGCAGCTTGGCGATGGTATCGGGCGTAATGGCGTCGTGTGCCTGCGCCACGTCTGCGGTGACGGGCGTTGCCACAAGCTCATCGAACAGGCGCGCGGGGTGGCCCGATGGCGGGTTGGATTTGACCACCAGCGGAACGGTATCGCCAAACACCGCATCGATGGCCGGTCCGAATTTTTCGCCATCCGAGGCATAGACAAGTCCGGGCGTGAGCAGCGCGGCGATATGCTTGAGCTTGCCGAAATCGGTGGAGATCAGCGAATAGGCCGGAGAAATCGGCGCGTAGGGAATGCCAACCCAGATCGCCGCCAGCCCGAGCAGCAGGTGTTCGATTTCATTGCCCGAAAGGATGATCAGTGGCCGGTCCTGCGACAGCCCGGCATCGAGAAGCGCCTGGCCGAGCGGCGCGATGGCCGCCACGACCTGTCCATAGGTCAGCTTGCGCCAATCGCCGGTCTCGCTGTTGCGATCCGCGACCATGAGCGCATCGGGCATTTTCTCCGCCCATTGGGCGATAGCATCGACGATGGAGCGCGGATAGGCCGCCAATTGCTCGCTTGAACGCACATGAACAACGCCATCCGACGCCGTCTCGGCATGCGCCGCCATGTGGCCCATTCTGACCTCGCGAATGGGCGTCGATAGATCTGACATAGCCAACCTCCCAGTTGAATTATGTTATGAAACATAACTAGGCGTCGTCAAGCCGGCAATTGCGCGATTGTGGCCGAGCGGCTATGGGAGGGTCGAGGAGTTGCCCCTGATACCGGACGGCTGAAGCCGATTTTTCATGTGGGGCCTTGAACAGTTTACCCATGAACACCCAATCGATCCGTCCTCATCCCGACATATCGCTGCACCAGCTCAGGATATTCACCGCCGTTGCGCAAGCGACAACGCTGACCGAAGCCGCCAAGCAATTGGGAATTGCCCAGCCCTCCCTGTCCCAGCAGCTCTCCCGGCTCGAAACGCTTGTCGGCGCGCGCCTGTTCAATCGCCGGCCTGGAGAAATGGAACTGACCGAGGCCGGCCACTACCTCCTGCCCAAGGCCGAACACGTCCTGCGCGGCATGCGCGATCTCGAAGACGGACTGATGGAATATACGTCCGGGCGCCGCATGACGATAAGGCTGGCCGGGATCACCTCGGTGTTGCGCGTTCTCCTGCCGCCCGCGCTGCGGCGGCTGCAGGAGATTTTTCCCGATATCGATTTCGATATCCAGGACATGGCGCCGTCCGACATTCTCGAATTGCTCTATGATCGCCGCATTGCGGTGGGGCTTCTGGCGGACAATTCACTGTCGGCCTCGGGCGGTGGTTTTGCCCAGATCCCCCTGCTCACCGATTCTCATGTGCTTGCCGTTCCCGGCCATCTCGATCTCTCCAGGGTAGAACGGCCCGAGCGCGATCTGCCTGCTGACCAGCTGGCCATTCTCAACCAGTCGATCCAGTTCGCGTTCGGTTCCCAGCACACCAAACGTGTCCAGAACTGGTATGAGCGGTTGTTCCCCGGCCACACCATCGTCGCCCAGTGCCGCAGCTTCGAGGTGGCGGCCGAACTGGTCAGGGCCGGCGCCGGCGTGTGCCTTGTTCCCGCACTCTCATTGCTGCATGGCGCCGAAACGCTCAAAGGCATTCGGCTCTATGCCGTCAACGCCGCGACACGGCGCATCATGGCGCTTATCCCCACGCAATATCAGCATATCGAGCCCTATCGAACCTTCCTCGATACGCTTAAAGATGCCGCGCACACCATCGTCCTGCCGCAGATCTCGCCCATTCCGCCCTTCCTCGATAACGGCCCGCAGGCGCAATTCTAGCCATAGGCGCATGGCTATGGGCTCCATAGATTGCGCGCAGCCCGCTCTCTTCGCAGCATGAACGATACGGCAATCATGCCGTGTTCAAATGAGGAGAAACACTATGGCCTGGAACAAGCCCAAGCTCACTGAAATTCCTGTCAGCATGGAAATCAACATGTACGCCTGCGCAAAGCGCAAGTAGTCGATTTTGCCTGCCGCGGTTTCCCGCTATGACTAAAATCCTCATACTCGGTGCCGCGGCAGGCGGCGGCGTGCCGCAATGGAATTGCGGCTGCGACAACTGCCGTGATGCGCGCTCGGGCAAGCTCGATATCGGCGGCAACCAGGCTTCGATCGCCATCAGTTCCGACGGCGAGCACTGGTTTTTGATCAACGCCTCGCCCGATTTGCGCCAGCAGATTGCCAATACCCCTGCGCTGTGGCCCAAGCCGGGCCTGAAGCGCCATTCGCCCATAACGGGCGTGATCCTCACCAATGGCGAAATCGACGCAATCACCGGGCTCTTGACGCTGCGCGAAGGCTCGCCCTTTACGCTCTACGCCCATGATCGCGTGCTTTCGATCCTCAGGGCCAATTCGATCTTCAATGCGCTCAAGCCCGAAAACGTGACCCGTCAGCCCATTGCGTCCGGCCAAAGGTTCGTGCCGGCGCTGCCCGACGGATCGCCCTCGGGGCTGGAGATTTTTGCCTTTGCGGCGCCGGGCAAAACCGCGCTGTTTCTCGAAGGCCATGATGAAAATGCCGAAGGCGACACGCTCGGCCTCGTGATCACCGACCGTTCGAGTGGCGCGCGCATGGTGTTTGTGGCGGCCTGCGCCGCGATCACCGATGAGCTGTTGAGCCTGATCGAGGGGGCCGACGCCGTGTTTTTCGATGGCACGCTGTGGCGCGACGACGAGATGATTGCCCAGGGCCTCAGTTCAAAGACCGGCCAGCGCATGGGTCACATTGCGATGAGCGACGTCATCCCGGCCCTGGCCGCTACACCGATCGGCAACAAGTTCTTTCTGCACATAAACAATTCCAATCCGGCGCTGCGTCCGGAGTCAGATGAGCGAAAAGCGCTCGAGGCGGCCGGGTGGTCCATACCCGCCGAAGGGACGGAGATTACACTATGAACCAGATAACCGCGCTTTCAGTCGCCCCCGATCTCGAGCTCGATTCCCCCGAGGCGCTCGAAGCCCAGCTTCGCCATATCGGCGCCACCCGCTATCACAACCTGCACCCCTTTCACGGCCTGCTGCATGGCGGCAAGCTCAACAAGGGGCAGGTGCAGGCCTGGGCGCTCAACCGCTATTTCTACCAGTCGACCATTCCGCTCAAGGACGCGGTGGTCATTTCCCGTTTCCGCGACCGGGCCACCCGCATCGAATGGCGGCACCGGATATCAGATCATGACGGCGACATCGGCAGCGAAGGCGGCATCGAACGCTGGCTAAAGCTCACGACCGGATTGGGTCTCGATCCCGATTACGTGGAATCGACCGAAGGTATCCTGCCGGCCACGCGATTTGCGGTGGAGGCCTACGTCCATTTCGTGCGCGACCGCACCCCGCTCGAAGCCATAGCCTCCTCGCTCACCGAACTGTTTGCGCCCAATCTGCATCAGGAGCGCATCGCCGGGATGCTCGAGCATTACGATTTCATCTCCCCCGATGTGATGACCTATTTCTCGCGCCGGCTCGATCAGGCCACCCGCGATGCCGATTTCGCGCTCGACTACGTCAAGACCCATGCCCGCACGCCCGAGGAGCGGCGGCTGGTGTGCAACGCACTGATCTTCAAGACCAACGTGCTCTGGGTGCAGCTCGATGCGCTGCACCATGCCTATGTCGGCGGGCACATCCCGCCCGGCGCTTTCGTTCCGGATGCGACATGACCCAGGCAGCACCTGCATCGCGCCGCCGCATGGTGGCAACGCCCCAAAGCGCGCCGCGCCTCGCCCGCGGGGTCAAGCTGCGGCACGACGAAACGCGCGACCGCTGGGTGCTTTTGGTGCCCGAACGGGTGCTGGCACCCGACGATATCGCCGTTGAAATCCTGCATTTGTGCGATGGCCAGCGTACCATCGCACAAATGGCCGACACGCTGGCGGAAAAATACGCTGCACCCGCTGACCAGATCGCGTCCGACGTGATCGAAATGATTCAGGATCTGGCCAATTCCGGGTTCCTGATCGATGGAGGAGGAAAACCATGAGCCCGACCCTCGACCGGCACCATCCCCCGATCGAAACCGATCCCAATGACGGATTGGCCCTGCTCGAAGGCAGGGGGCAGCCGATTGCCGCCCAATACGGCATTCCGCTCGCCGTGCTGATCGAGTTGACCCACAAAT
>NZ_CAXAXY010000133.1:0-6466 GCF_963972885.1 uncultured Pelagibacterium sp.
GGACCCATTCAAGACGCCCTGCCCCCCAACGCATGGGCTTGCCCCAGGGGAAGGATTTTACCGTTACGGGCAGAATGTCGCGCAAAATCTCGATGGCGGGGGCGCCCTTTTTCTCGATTATCGCGACGTAGAAATCGCCCTTCTTTTCGTCGGACTGGATTTTGGCATCATCGATGGAGGAAAGCCCGGCGGCGCGCAGGAAGCCATCGAGCGCCTGCTGGGGGGCGCCGACCTTGGGGCCCTTGCGCTCTTCGCGCGTGTCGGGGGAAGCTGCGGGAAGGCCCGTTACCGTAAGCGCCAGGCGGCGCGGCGTGGCGAATGCGCCGGCGCTTTCATAGACAAGACCTTTTTCGACCAGAGCATCGGTTACGGACTTCTTGAGGTCCTCGGCGGCCCGGCGTTGGAGGCGCGCGGGAATTTCCTCGGAAAAGAGCTCAAGCAGCAATTCGGGCATGGTCGGGGTGCCTTGGGCGGGTCTTTTGGAATGTTGGCGAAGCGGTAGCAGGGGATGGGACGAAAGTCCATTGGGAGCGGCCATGGCCGCGCCGCAACACTGGGTTTTTGCGGTGCAAACGATATGCGGCAAGTTATGTCTCGCCGCATACTCTGGGGAATTTTCGCCTATGGCGTACCGATCACCATGCGGTTGCCTTCACTGTCGCGAAATTCGGCCACGGTTCGGCCGGGCTGCCAGGTGGGCTCATGCGGTTCGGTGACAATCTCGACCCCCTTGACGCGGAGCGCCTCGATGGTGCCCGCCACGTCATCTGCAACGAACACCAGGACGGGCATCTCCGAGGGCGTGTCGTTCTCGCGACGGACAAAGTGCAGATTGGTTTGCGTCCCGGGGAATTTGAGTTCGATCCACCGCCAGCCATCGGCGCCCATCGGGGCGTCCGCAGCCACTTCGCAACCGAGCCTTTCGGTATAGAACGCCTTGGCGCGATCCTGATCGCTGACCGGCAGTTCGGCAAACTGAATGTACATTGGCTATCTCCCTAATTGGCGCCGAGCGTCTGGTGCAAGGTTTCGGCGAATGCCTCGGCATGGGGTTCAAAGCCCGTATGATCGCCGGGGAATGTGACAGGAAGAACGCCCAGCGCGTTCACGAGAGCCATGCTGAGTTCCTCGATGGGGCTGCCCCTGGAATCCGCACCGATGCCGACAATCACCCGCGGCGCGCCAGCCTTGAGCGTTTCAACGTCAGGCGTGTAGTGCGAGAGCGGCAACATGGCGTGGGCAAGCCAATATTCGAAATTGCCGCTGACACGCTCAAAGGTTTCGGCGGCCTCGGGCGACATATCGAAATCGGGCCCGGCGTCCGCTTCGGAGCTCTCGGACATGCCGGCGGCTCCAAAGAACATTCCCATGGCAGCCTCAACGCCCTCACTTTTGTAGGTCGTGTGAAGCGCCTCATCGAAGGCAATTGCCTCGGTGGGATCCTCGAGCAGCATCGTGGACGGAGGCTCGTGGGCGACAATCGCCTTGACCTTTTCGGGATAGCGTGCGGCGAGGTTGAGCCCGATATGGGCGCCGCCACTGGTCCCCATGACATAGGCCGTCCCCTGCCCCAGCGCGTCGATCAGCGCGGCAGCGTCGTCAGCCTGGATGTCAAGGTCGAGAGGCTGAATGGCCTCATCGAATGTCGAGCGCGAATTGCCGCGTGGGTCGTAAGCGACAACGGTGTAGCGGTCCGCCAGCGCACGGGCGAGATCGGCAAAAACGCCGGCATCCTGCGGCCCGCCGGGAATGATGAGAAGCATGGGGCCATGGCCCCAGCTTTCGTAATAGAGCGTCGCGCCCGGAACCTTCAGCGTGCCGGTCTTGGGGGATTGGGTCATTGTCATCTCTGCTGTTGGTGTCATCGGAACTTCGGCGGATGGCGCCTGCGCCACGGCACCCTGCGGACTGATCAGGAGGCCCGTTCCAAACAGAGTCGCCAATAATCCAAGCTTTCTCATTTCATGATCTCCTAGAACTAGACCGTCCAGTACTACAAGGCTTGCAAAGAACTAGACTGTCCAGTACTGTACTGTCAATCACAAACTGATTTGGATGGCCGAGACACGATGCCAAAGGCGGAAACGAATTCAGGAACGGCTATCGAGACGGCGCCCCGTTCGGCGCGCAAGCGGCAGGCAATCCTTGAAGCGGCGACCGAGATATTTCTTATCAACGGCTATCTCGGGACCAATATGGACGAGATCGCAGCGCACTCGGCAGTATCAAAACAGACCGTCTATAAGCACTTTTCCTCAAAGGAGGCCCTGTTCATCGAGATCGTGTCTTCGCTGACCGACAGGACGGGCGACCGCGTCCATGGAGACGCACCGCCGGTCGATCCAGAGAACCTGGCGGCCTATCTGGAGGAATATGCCTTTCGCCAGCTCTATATCGTGCTCAACCCACGCATCATGCAACTGCGGCGGCTGGTGATCGGCGAAGTGCCGAGGTTTCCCGAATTGGCGCGCGTTCTTTACGAACGCGGGCCACTGCGGGCGATTGGAATCCTTGCCAACCTGTTCGAGTCACTTAAGGCGCAGGGACTATTGAGGTTTGACGATTCGATGGTTGCGGCGTCGCATTTCAACTGGCTGGTGATGTCGACCCCGCTCAACCAGGCGATGCTTTTGGGCGACGACGCCATTCCCGACTCCGAAGCGCTGCGCAAGGAAGCGCGGGATGGCGTCAGAGTCTTTCTCGCAGCATATGGGCGATAAAGAGCCCAGATAAGCCAACGACCGGTCGTGATCTGCCGCGATTGTGCGTGGTCAGCGCTGACGCCGCGATCTGACCCCGAAAGTCAGTACGCGCGCGCGGTGCAGAATTCGGGGACGCCGAACAGGATGTCGCGTTCGACAGTCTGGGGGATGTTGGCAAGGGCGGCGCGGGCCGCTTCGGCGTGGCGTTCGGCTTTGGCCATGGTCTGGGCCAATGTATCGTGACGCGCGAAAATGGCCAGGATATCGGCCAGTTCGGTTTCCCCGGATTGAGGATTTCCCAGAGCCTTTCCGATCGTCTCGCGCTCGGCTTCGCTGCCGGCCTGCAGGGCGAGGATGATGGGCAAGGTCATTTTGCCTTCACGCAGATCGTCGCCGGTGTTCTTGCCCAGAGCGCCTTGCGCGCCGCCGTAATCGAGAACGTCATCGACAAGCTGGAAGGCCATGCCCAATTCACGGCCATAGGCGGCGAGCGCCTTGCGGGAGACGGTGTCGGCACCACCGGCCATCGCGCCCACTTCGGTGGCCGCTTCAAAGAGCGTGGCGGTCTTGGCGTGGATGATCTTTTCGTAATCGTCGGGCGTGGTGGACAGATCGCCGGCCTTGGCAAGCTGGAACACTTCGCCCTCGGCAATGACCGCTGCAGCACGCGAGAGCACGCCGAGCGCGTCGATGTCGCGGGATTCCACCATCATCAAAAATGCCTGACCGAGCAGGAAATCGCCCACCAGAACCGATGCCTGATTGCCCCAGATCGTGCGCGCGGCAGGGCGGCCGCGGCGCATGTCGCTTTCGTCGACCACATCGTCGTGGAGCAGCGTTGCGTTGTGCATAAATTCGACGGCGGCGGCAAAGCGGATTTCATTGCCGCCGGCCCGGCCGAACAGCGCGGACGCGGCGAGCGTAAGCATGGGGCGCAGGCGCTTGCCGCCGGCATCGATGAGATGGTTGGCGACTTCAGGGACCATATCGACGGGGCTGTCGGAGCGCGACAGGATGAGGCGGTTGACGGCCTCCATGCCATCCCCGGTCGCAGCCATCAGATCGTCGATTACCGCCGAGGCGTCGGCAAGAGGTCTCGGCGCCAGATTTTCAACCGCCATTGACGTTCAAACTCCCCAAGGAGGCCATTGCCCTCCCGATACAGTGCTTTTCAAGGCGATCCGGTTCCGCGAAAAGGGAACCGGGAGCCCACTTGTTTGTTACCGCGCTTCCGGACCGAATATGGAATACCCACTTATTACCGAAACACTCTATTGTCAGCCCCGCGCCGCAAGAGTGAAATTCCACTTTGGCCTGAACACCAACCCGGACCTTGTGCCCATGTCGGTAAACCAGCCGCCCGAATTTGTAAAACGCCAACAGCAGGATGCCGACGCGTTTCTGGGCGGCAAATTGTCCATAACCCAGCCCGAAAAGGGGTTTCGGGCCGGGTTGGACTCAGTGCTCCTGGGCGCCAGCCTGCCCCAGGGTGCGCGCCAATTGCTCGATCTGGGGGCAGGTGCAGGCGTGGCGGGACTGTGTGCGCTGGCCCACAATGATGGACTGGAGGCGACGCTTGTCGAAAACAACGCCGACATGGCGATGCTGGCCGCCGCCAATGTAGAGGCCAATGGCTTTGCCGAACGCGCAACAATTCTGAAAATCAGCGCCACGGCGACCGGAGCCGAACGCAAGGCATTGGGATTGGGCACCGACAAGTTCGATGTGGTGATTGCCAATCCTCCGTTTTTCGACGCGGGCACCCATGCGCCCGACCCGGCGCGAGCGGCGGCGCGGCATACAGACGGGGAGGTTTCGGGCTGGTTAAGGACCGCGGTTTCGTGCGCCCATGCAAAGGGCGAAGTGATCTTTATCCATTTGGCGCAGGCCCTGCCCCAGCTTCTTGCAGCGTTCAATTCGCGCATGGGCGCCATTGCCGTTCTGCCCATAGCGCCGCGCCCCGGCATGGCAGCGACCCGGGTGCTGGTCAGGGGATGCAAGGGCAGCAAGGCGCCAATGGCGCTGTTGCCGCCATTGATCGTGCATGGGGAGACGGGCAACGGTTTTTCCGAGCCGGTGCGATCGATCCTGCGCGGCGAGGCGCGGTTGGACTGGCACGACGGCAAATGAATGCCTAAATGAGAGCCAAGGCGTTCGCCAAGAGCCCATTTCCAAAAGGGAGACAAAGATGACCGCATTTTCCGACGGCCAGATCGAGGCTCCCAAGCGTCCCTGGTACAAAAGGTTTTTCGGCAATCGCGGGCCGGTTATCCCCGTTGTCCGGCTGCAGGGGGTCATCTCGCAGGATCTCAAGCTGGGCCGGCTCAACATCGCCTCGGTGGCGCCGCTTCTGGAAAAAGCGTTCAAGATCAAGAAAGCGCCGGTGGTGGCGATCGTGGTCAATTCGCCGGGCGGATCGCCCGTGCAATCGCGCCTGATTGCCCAGCGCATCCGGCAATTGGCCGAGCAGCATGAAAAAAGGGTTCTGGTGTTTGTCGAGGACGCGGCGGCATCGGGCGGGTATTTCATTGCCTCGGCGGGCGACGAGATCATTGCCGACCCCTCCTCGCTGGTGGGATCGATCGGGGTGGTCATGGCCAGCTTCGGGTTTGTCGATGCGATCGCCAAGCTGGGCATCGACCGGCGGCTCTATACGGCGGGCAAGAACAAATCGACGCTCGATCCCTTCCTGCCCGAAAAGCCCGAGGACGTCGCGCGCATCAAGCAGCTGGAGCTCGATATCCACGAGGTGTTCATCGACCATGTGAAATCGCGGCGGGCCTCCAAGATTACTCTGGCCGACGAAGAGGTTTATACCGGCGAGTTCTGGACGGCGAAACGCGGGCTGGCGATGGGGCTGGTCGACAGCCTGGGTGATCTGCACGGCACGTTGCGTGAGCGGTTTGGCAAGGAGGTGACGATCAAATCGATTGCACCAAAGAAGAGCCTGCTGCAATTGCCCAATTTCGGGCTATCGGCGAGCGGAGATGTCGCCGCGGATGTGATGGCCAAGATCGAGGACCGGGAAGCCTGGTCGCGGCTGGGATTGTAACCATGGGAATATCGACACTCGTCACCATTCTGCTGGCGCTGCTGATCGGGATCGGGCTGCGCTCTATCGTGCGCGACTGGCGCAAGAAATTCGCCGAGGACGACTCGCGCGCCCAGGAAAAACGCAAGGCCCAGATCGAGCGCAACAAGGCCGAGCTGAAATCGGGAGGCGTGGTGACGCTGGAGCGCGGCGAAGACGGGGTTTATCGCCCGGGCAAGGAATAGCCTGTCGCGCTTGACCTTGGATGGCGGCACAACTACGGTCGCGCCGCTTTCAACAACGGCGTTATCCGGAACAAATATGGCTGAGCTGCACAAGCCCCACATGGACCCCAGAAATTCGTTTCAGGGCCTGATCCTGACCCTGCAGAATTTCTGGGCCGATCAGGGCTGTGTGATCCTGCAGCCCTATGACATGCAGATGGGCGCGGGAACGTTTCACACCGCGACCACCCTGCGGGCGCTGGGGCCGAAACCGTGGAACGCGGCTTATGTGCAGCCATCACGCCGGCCGACCGACGGGCGCTATGGTGAAAATCCCAATCGGCTGCAGCACTATTATCAGTTCCAGGTGATCTTAAAGCCCTCCCCCGCCAATATTCAGGAGCTCTACCTTCAATCGCTGGCCGCCATCGGGTTGGACGCGAAGCTGCACGATATCCGCTTTGTCGAGGATGACTGGGAAAGCCCGACGCTGGGCGCCTGGGGGCTGG
>NZ_CAXAXY010000134.1:0-6449 GCF_963972885.1 uncultured Pelagibacterium sp.
CTGGTATGCGCTCTTGCTTGTTGCGCCGGCCCGAGCAACAACAAGCAAAAGCGCATACCAGCTATGCATTAGGCACGTTCGTGCTGCTGGTGAAAATTTAGGCAGATATGGATCCCCCAAAACGAGAGAAGCCCCACCGAGGAGGATCGGCAGGGCTTCTGATCTGTCGGCCGCATTCGAGGGAGGAGGATTCGAATTACGGCCTTAGGAGCGTTCAGGGAGGGAGGAGGAGGAACCCATCCCGCTCTTGTCGTCACGACACAGGGGGCTTTGGGAGGAGGAGGAAAAGCGCGCCGCGTCAGTGACGGTTCGTATATGCCATTCTAATCACGACTTGAAAAGTCGTCTAATGGCATGGCAGCCATGCATTTTGCGCAAGCCCTGCTGGGCGATCTGCACAAAGGGTGGGCATGGAAGGCGTTTGGGCAAAAAAGAAGCCCCGCTCGAGGGGAGAGCGGGGCCAGGACGAGAAGCAAGCTTCTCGTTAGGAGGGAACATCAAACGCGCCCAAAGGGAGGAGGAAAGACGCGCAATGTCTGGCTGGTAGGTAGAGATTAGACGGCATCTCAACAACCCCATTCCGGTTATGTCAGCCATGCATTGGATGCATGGCAATGCCTATTTGGCGGGCAATGTGCCTGTTTTTCTTACATTATTTTGTATGCACCGGCGCGCGGCGGGTGCCAAAAAAATTTCCGACATCGACGTTTTTTGCCCGCTTGTGCGAAGCGCAGCGGGCTTTGCCGAGGTCCAGGCCGCTCGACAAGCGTCAATAATGCTCTTTCCGCGCGGAATCGGATCGATTTGCTCTGAATGCCTCGCGGCGATTCTGATTGGAACCGCGGTCCCGCGCTCGATTTGAGCGCAATGCCGATTGCTGCGGTGCGAGCGGTTTCGCGGCGGCGCTTCTAGAGCCGTTCAGGATTTGATTGACTCAAATCCTTGGCTCTAAACCCTTGTCTTGTCGCGTGTTGCGAACCGCAAAACCGTTTCCATCCCCGATCGCGTCGAGAACATGTTTTTGCTGGACACGCTCTAATATTGCCAGTCGCGGGCCTTGTCGACGAGAAAGTCGCGGAACACCCCGACTCGCTTGGAGCTCTTGAGCGCAGGAGGATAGACGAAATAGGTCTCGAACTCGGGAAGGTCGATATCGTCCAGAACCCGCCTCAGGCTTGGCTCTTCCTCGGTGATGTAGTCGGGAAGCATCGCGATGCCGATTCCCTGACGGCAAGCCTGCATCATGCCGTAGATGGCGTTGACCTTCAGCGTGGTCCGCCGGGGCGAGTTGTCGGGGCGCCCGATGCGCTCGAGAAAGTTCACATCGCCCAGATAGGAGGGCGAGGGTTCGCCAAAGGTGATGATCTTGTGGCCATCAAGGTCTTCGATCGATCCCGGAGTACCGTTTTCGGCAAGATAGCTTTCGGAGGCGTAGATGTGGAAGTGGACGGTGAACAGCTTGCGCTGGATCATTTCGGATTGATTGGGCCGATGCAGGCGTATGGCCACGTCGGCCTCGCGCATGGCCAGATCGAGTTCGGCGTCGTTGAGTTTGATTTCCAGCTGGATGGTTGGATAGAGCGTCACGAATTCGTGGATACGCTTGGTCAGCCAGGTCGAGCCGAACCCAACGGTGGTGGTGACCAGAAGGGGCCCGGTGGGTACGTCCTGGCTTTCGGTCATCTGGGCCTGAACCGACTGGAGCTCCCAGGCCATGCGATGGGCGGTGCGGAAAAGCTGTTCACCCACCTCGGTAAGGACGAGACCGCGGGCATGACGGATGAAGAGTTTGAGGCCGAGGTCTTCCTCCAGCGCCGAAATCTGGCGGGAAACGGCGGACTGGGACATTCCAAGCTTTTCGGCCGAATGGGTAAAGCTTCCCGATTCGGCGGCGACATGGAATATGCGCAGCTTGTCCCAGTCGAGCATCCCCCACGTCCCCTCTTTGTGGCGCCGTTCGCGGGGGATCCGCGAGCGGCGATCAGTCGTTGTGGTTCGCCGCCGTTATTCGGCGGCTTCGGCCATTTCATGGGCCGCGAGATAGCGTTCGGCTTCGAGCGCAGCCATGCAGCCCATGCCGGCGGCCGTTACGGCCTGGCGGTAGATATCGTCGGTCACATCGCCCGCCGCGAACACCCCGGGCACCGAGGTTGCGGTGCTGTCGGGCGCGGTGACGATGTAGCCGCCATGCTTCATCTCGAGCTTACCGTTGAAAATCTCGGTGGCAGGACCGTGGCCGATGGCAACGAAAATGCCGTCGACCTCGATTTCGTGGGTCTCGTCGTTCGTAACGTCGCGCAGGACGGCGCCGCGCACCGAGGGGGGCATGTTGTCGCCCTTGACCTCGTCGAGCACCGTGTTCCAGCGCACCTCGATCTTGGGGTGCTTGAACAGGCGCTGCTGCATGATCTTTTCGGCGCTGAACTGGTCGCGGCGATGGGCGATGATGACCTTGGAGGCGAAATTGGTCAGAAACAGCGCTTCCTCGACAGCGGTATTGCCGCCGCCGATCACCAGGACCGTCTTGTCGCGGTAGAAAAATCCATCGCAGGTGGCGCAGGCCGAGACGCCGAAGCCCTTGAATTTTTCCTCGGTCGGAAGGCCGAGCCATTTGGCCTGGGCGCCGGTGGCGATCACCACGCTATCTGCGGTGTAGGTCTTGCCGCTGTCGCCGGTGAGGCGGAAGGGGCGGATGTTGAAATCGACGTCAACGATCAGATCGTTTTCGATTTTCGTGCCCATGTGTTCGGCCTGGGCGCGCATCTGTTCGACCAGCCATGGCCCCTGGATGGGATCGGCGAAGCCGGGGTAATTTTCGACGTCGGTTGTAATGGTGAGCTGACCGCCCGGCTGGATGCCGGCGATCATGAGCGGTTCAAGCATGGCGCGGGCGGCGTAGATGGCGGCCGTATAGCCGGCCGGACCCGAGCCGATGATTATGGTCTTGGCGTGCATTGTATCGTGCCGATCAATTTGCGTTCGAAACAAATATGGCACGGTGCCCCGCGGTTACAAGCGCGCGTGCCACTTGGCAGGGGAAAACCCGGTATGCTGAGGCGAAATTGCATCAAGGGGCGGGCGGACCTGCGATCAAGTCCGCCCGGCCCGATCAAATAAAGACAATCTTGAGGATTTCGTAGCCGCGCGCGCCGCCCGGAGCGGTCACTTCAATCGAATCGCCCACCGACTTGCCGATCAGGGCGCGGGCAATGGGCGAGGAAATCGAAATGCGGCCGGCCGAGGCATCGGCTTCGGCATCGCCCACGATCTGGTAGGTCTTTTCCTCTTCGGTGTCCTCGTCGACCATTGTCACGGTCGCGCCGAACTTGACGGTCGAGCCCGAAAGCTTGGAAACGTCCACCACTTCGGCCATGGCCAGCATGGATTCAATCTCCATGATGCGACCTTCATTGTGGCTCTGCTGTTCCTTGGCCGCGTGATATTCGGCGTTCTCGGAAAGGTCGCCATGGGCGCGCGCTTCGGAAATCGCGTCAATGATCGCGCGGCGTTCGACGCCGGCGCGGCGTTCGAGTTCGGCTTGGAGTGCGGCGTGTCCCGCCACTGTCATGGGGACCTTGTCCATTTCGGCCAATCCCTCCTATCAATTATTAAATACGTTGAAGCGCATATCGAGATCCTCGCTGACTTCACGCCAGCGGACTCGACCTACGCTTTCGGGAAACTTACCTGCGAGAGGTTGCCCGTACCGGCCATTGTGGTCAAGGCCAATCGGTGGGCATTCTCCCGCGCCTCCGCTGTGCACCGGCACATATGGGGCTTTGTGCGGCGGCTGCAAGTGTCCCTTGAAATTCCTGTTTCCCAAAGAAAAGAGCGCAAACCCGCGGTCTGCGCCCTGTTTCCGTTGCCCGGCCAATGAGCCGGGCTAAGCTCATTTGGCGGATGCCGAACTAGTCGGCAGCGACCAGGTTGCCGGCGGCCGATTTGCCGGTGCGCTTGTCCTTGACGATCTCGTAGGAAATCTTCTGGCCTTCATCGAGACCGGTCATGCCGGAATTCTGAACGGCAGAAATGTGAACGAAAACGTCAGCTCCGCCTTCGTCGGGCTGGATGAAACCGTAGCCCTTTTGAGTGTTGAACCATTTGACAGTGCCGGTTGCCATGGCTTTGTCCTTTCACGTCGTGCTGTCTGGAGCTTTATCCGGCCCGATTGGTCCGGAACTCCAAGTCCTTGTTTTGCCGAGGGCGAACCGAAAAAATCGGTAATTTTTCCGGCCGCACTCTGATGGGGGTTTGCCGCCCCCGGGTATATCGAAGTCTTGGTTCAGGACGTCAGCAGGCGTTAAAGACGCACGGCTAGATCAGTCGGCCGCAATTTCGATCCAGTTTTTTTAGAAGAAATGGCCGAAATATTCAAGTACTTGTCAGAATCAGGGCCGGTAAAAAAATTTCGATGGCGATAACACTGTAGTTAGGACTGCAATCGGGTTTCGGCCGGCTGACATGTCAGTATTGCATACCTTTACGATAGAGAAGAGCGTGAGGCCCAAAGTATATCGGCTGGAGAGGCCGGTGTTCAAGTTGGGATGCGGGCGGTTGGCGGCGAACACCGGACGCGCTAAGCATCGGCCGCACTATCGACCACGGGTTCTCAAGGCAAACAGATGACGACCAGACGCTATGATTTTCGCTCCGATACGGTGACACGACCCGATGCGGGCATGCGCGCGGCGATGGCCGACGCCCCGGTTGGAGACGATGTCTATGGCGAGGACGAAACCGTCGCCGCGCTCGAAGCGAAAGTTGCCGAACTGACGGGCAAGGCGAGGGGCGTGTTCCTGCCCTCGGGCACGCAATCGAACCTGATCGCGCTGATGAGCCATTGTGGGCGGGGCGATGAATTCATCGCCGGGCAGGATGCCCATGCCTACAAGTATGAGGCGGGTGGGGCGGCGGTTCTCGGCTCAATTCAGCCCCAGCCGATCGAAAATGGCCCCGATGGCTCGCTGCCGCTCGACAAGGTCGCCGCGGCCATCAAGCCAGAGGATATCCATTTTGCCCGCACGCGGTTGCTGGCGCTCGAAAACACCATTGGCGGCAAGGTGCTGCCGCAGAGCTATGTGGCCGATGCGGTGGCGCTGGCGCGGCGGCATGGGCTTGCCACCCATCTCGACGGAGCGCGGATCGTCAATGCCGCGGTGGCGTCGAACCGGAGCGTCAAGGAGTTGGACGAGGGGTTCGACAGCGTTTCGGTGTGCCTGTCCAAAGGGCTGGGCGCGCCGGTCGGCTCGGTGCTGGTGGGCGATGCCGATTTCATCGCCAAAGCCAGGCGGTTGCGCAAGATGCTGGGCGGCGGCATGCGGCAGGCGGGCATTATCGCGGCGGCGGGACTTTATGCGCTCGAGCACAATGTGGCCCGGCTGGCCGACGATCACGCGCGGGCCCGGCGGCTGGCCGAGGGATTGGCGCGCCATGAGGCGCTGACCGTGGAAATGCCGCAGACCAATATCATCTTTCTCACCGCCGATGCGTCGGTCGCAAAGGGGTTTGCCGATTACATGGCGGCTCAGGGGATACTGGTTTCGGGTCGCTACGGCCAGCAGCGCTGGGTGACGCACAAGGATATCGGCGACGACGCGATAGAGGCGGTTCTGGACGCAGCGGAAAAATTCTTCGCGGGCCTTTGATCTTGCCGCTTGCTTTTTGCCGCGCGCGGGCGCATTTCCCCGCGCGCCGGTATTTGCCGGTTTTTGCGGATCGCAACACAAATTGACAACGACTTTCCTGTCTTCGGGCGACCTCATCGTCGATCGCCGGGCCCATTACGCCCAGATGCTGGCCGAGGCCGGCGAATTTTCATCCGCCGCGGATCTGATGGAGCAGGCGCTCAACGATGCGCCGGGCTGGGCGGCGGGCTGGATGATGGCCGGGGACTACCATCTCAAGGCCGATGCCTTGGGCCGTGCGATTGCCGCCTGGCAGCGGGCGGCGGAACATGATCCGGCAGGTACGCTCGGCGCACAGATGCATCTGGCGGCGCATGGGGTCGGTGAAGTAGAGCCACAGGCGCAGGCGGCGTATGTCGAAGCGTTGTTCGACCAGTATGCCGGCCATTTCGAAGAAGCGTTGTTGCAAAAGCTCGACTATATCGTCCCGGGCCGGCTGGCAGACCTGGTTGGCGGCACCATGGAAGAGCTCGGCATCGAAGGGTTCGCGCGTGGTCTCGATCTGGGGTGCGGCACCGGATTGATGGGGGAGCGGCTGCGGCATGTGGTGTCGCATCTGAGCGGCGTCGATATTTCAGCCGCCATGGTCGCCGAAACGCAAGGCAAAGCGATCTACGACGGGGTGGAACGGGCCGAATTGCTCGATTTTCTCGGAGCGCAAGGACGCATCGCCGATATCGTGACGGCGGCGGACGTCTTCATGTACTGCCCGGCATTGCCACCGATTTTCGCCCTGGTCAGTCAGGTGTTGCGGCCCGGCGGGAT
>NZ_CAXAXY010000135.1:0-6420 GCF_963972885.1 uncultured Pelagibacterium sp.
CAGCGCAGCGCCATAAACGCGGCGGTTGAGTTCGGCATTGTAGCGCGCCATGGTGAGCGCATATTCGGGCGTAATCATCGGGCTGCTCCCATGGTGACCTGCAGGCGTCGACCAATTTATGTGCAGGATTGCTTTTATGTCAATAATGCTGACATAAACAGGGATATGTCGGGCATTTCTTCTTGCCGGGTCTGCGGTTCCTGCAGTCCGTTGTTTACCATTTATCCCCGGATTGATGGACATGTCATGTTGGTTATCCTTTGATTGGGTAACAATCCGATCCGTTAATGCGATCGGAAATGGGGCTGTGCGGATACAAAAAACGCATTTCGGGCAATTGAACTTGGCCGCACCGCCTTGAAAACGGGGTATCGCCATGTCTGTCAGCGCATCACAAGCGCCTGTTCTTTCCATTGATCTCAAGCGTTGCGCGCAATGGGTTGCCAAAATTTCGGCGGTCATCATCGCTCTGGGCATTGTGCGCGAAATCGTCATTGGCCGGATCGGGCTGGACACGCCGCTCAAGGAATTGCGCCACATAGCGCTCGATGCCGAGTTGTCGCTGCCAGCATTTTATTCAGCCGTCCTGATCCTGGCGATCGGGGCAACCCTGATGGTCATGGGGCGTACAGTGCGCCAGACCGGGGGAGTGGATGCGCGGCGCTGGACGATACTGGGGGTCATCTTCTGCCTTATGGCAATCGATGAGGCGGCGAGCTTTCACGAATCGCTGATGATGCCGCTGCGCAACGCCTTCGATCTCACCGGGATATTGTATTATTCCTGGGTCATTCCCGGCGCCATCGCCGTGGCATTGATCGGCGCCTATTACCTGCCTTTCCTCTTGCGCCTCCCGCGCCGCACCGCCGTCCTGTTCACCATCGCCGGCGGGGCCTATGTCGGCGGTGCGCTGGGGATGGAACTGGTGGGCGGCGCCGTCGAAAGTGCCACGGGCAAGGAGACCGTGGCCTATTCGATATCCATCCTGATCGAGGAGGGGCTTGAGATCGCGGGGCTGACGCTGTTTTTCTATGCTCTGACCGACCATATCGCCCGCGCATGGGACAGTGTTGGTCTTGCTTTTTCCGCCCGAACACTTGCCGTCGAGCGCAGCGCACTCCATCCGGTACCGGCCCAATAGGGCTGCCGCCCGCCGGGCTGGAAAACATTTGGTCCTTACCCACTTTTCGGGACGCTCACAAAGGCCTATATGATCGCGTGCTGCCCGGTTCGTGTAGGATACTGCATCCCCGGGGCCTTATCGATCCTAAAGGGAGCTGTCCCTGACCAGGCCCGTGGGCTTGGACAAACGGCGCCCACCTACTAACGTAGGTTCCCGGGATCGACACATCCCACGGCCAGGGCGGCACAAGATTTTAAAGGAAAGTGAGCGGCTTGACCGATAGCGAAGCCCAGCTTGAAGAGCAAAAGGCAACACTTCGGCAAGAGGCCCTTGCCCGGCGTCTGGCCGTTCCCCAAGACGACCGTGCCGACGCATCCAAACTGGCGGCCGATGTCTTTCTCGAGGGCGTGCCGCTGCATTCAGATCAGATTGTCGCGCTCTATTGGCCGATCCGTGACGAGATCGACTGCAAGCCGCTTCTGACCCGGCTCATGGATTCGGGCCAGAAAATCGCCCTGCCAGTGGTGACCGGCGAGGACGAGCCGCTCGAGTTGCGGCTCTGGGAAGACGGTCAGCCGCTCTATCCCTCGGGTTTTGGAACGCTCGCTCCAGTTGAAACCGCGCCCATCGTCACACCCGATATTGTCGTCATTCCGCTTCTGGCCTTCGACAGGCTCGGTACGCGGCTGGGCTATGGCAAGGGCTATTACGATAGGACGCTCGCCGCCATGAGCAAAAAACCGCTGCTTGTCGGTTATGCGTTCTCGGCCCAGGAACTCGATTTCATTCCCCGGCTCGATCATGACCTGCCACTCGACCTGCTGGTCACCGAGACCGGCCTGCGCCGCTTCGAGGACGCATGAGGCTTTTGTTTCTGGGCGACGTTATGGGGCGGGCCGGCCGGGATGTGGTGGCCGAGCGGCTTCCCGACCTGATCGAGCAATGCCGGTTCGATTTCGTCATCGTCAATGGCGAGAATGCCAGCCACGGGCGCGGCATCACCGAGGCCCATTACGAGCTGTTACGCGACGCGGGCGCCGATGTGGTGACGCTGGGCGATCATGCTTTCGACCAGCGCGAGTTGATGACGGCAATCGAGCGCCACGACACCCTGATCCGGCCGATCAATTTTCCCCCCGGGGCGCCGGGCCGCGGCGCCACAATGATTACGGGCCGCAACGGCCATCAGGTGCTAGTGGTCAATGCGCTGGGGCGGGTGTTCATGCCGCCCATGGACGATCCGTTCCGCGCTGTCGACAATGCCATCGCCCGCTGCCCGCTGGGTGAGCAGGCCGATGCCATCGTCGTCGATTTTCACGCCGAGGCGACCTCGGAAATGCAGGGCATGGGCCATTACCTCGATGGCCGGGTTTCACTGGTGGTGGGCACTCACACCCACATCCCGACCTCCGATCACCGCATCCTGCGCGGCGGAACGGGACTGATGAGCGATGCGGGCATGTGCGGGGATTATGACAGCGTGATCGGCATGGAGCTCGAAGAACCCCTCAACCGGTTCGTCACCGGTTTGGTCACGGCGCGGTTCACGCCGTCCGAGGGTGAGGCCACGCTGTGCGGCGTTGCAATCGAGACAGACAGAGGCTCGGGGCTGTGCACGCAAATCCAGCCCGTGCGTATCGGTGGGTCGCTCTCGCAAGCGCTGCCCCAATTCTGAGGCTTTATTTCTCCGGATCGCTCCCCTATAACCCGCCAATCTCATTTTAACGACCAAACAGGGAACTGTCCGACCATGGCCGGCCATTCACAGTTCAAGAACATCATGCACCGCAAGGGCCGTCAGGACGCGGTGCGCTCGAAAATCTTTTCCAAGCTGGCGCGTGAGATCACCGTCGCCGCAAAGTCGGGCATGCCCGATCCGGCGATGAACCCGCGTTTGCGCCTGGCGGTCAACAACGCCAAGGCCCAGTCCATGCCCAAGGACAATATCGAACGCGCCATCAAGAAGGCGCAGGGCGGAGACGGCGACAATTACGAAGAGGTCCGCTACGAGGGCTACGGCCCCGGCGGGGTTGCCGTTATCGTCGAGGCGCTCACCGACAACCGCAACCGCACGGCGTCGAACGTGCGCGCCATCTTTTCAAAGGCCGGCGGCGCAATGGGGGAAACCGGATCGGTCGCCTTCATGTTCGACCGGGTGGGGGAAATCTATTATCCCGCCAAGGCCGGTGATGCCGATACGGTCATGGAAGCGGCCATCGAGGCCGGGGCCGAGGACGTGCAGTCCGACGAAGAGGGCCACACGATCTATTGCGCCTTTGAAGATATCGGTGAGGTTTCCACAGCGCTCGAAGCGGCTCTGGGGGAGGCCGAAAGCGTCAAGGCCGTGTTCAAGCCGCAGACCAATACGCCGGTCGATGCCGACAAGGGTGCGAGCCTGATGCGCATGATCGACAATCTCGACGACGACGACGACGTCCAGAACGTCTATGCCAATTTCGAGATGAGCGACGAGGACATGGCCAAGCTTTCGGCCTGACCGGCGCAAATGCTGTATTGAGAGGCGGCCCTGACGGCCGCCTTTTTCATGCGATGCGTTTGACTTCCTGCCCGCGATAGACCAGCCCGGTCGGCTCTTTGATCGCCATGGTCGCTGTGGGGCGGGGCAGCAGCACCACGAGGCTGACGCCGTTGCGTCCGGATTCCTTGACCTTGTAAAGCTGTTCGTCGGCGCTTTTGAAGATGACGCCAAAATCGACCGGTTCGGCGGCAACGGTGCCGCCTATGCTCACCGACAGGACGCAGGCCTTGGTGCCTGCCGCATCGAATTCGATCATCTGGACCGATTGGCGAATGGTCTCGGCGGTGCGCTGGGCCTGTTCGGCATTGGATGCTGGAAGAAAGACGCCGAATTCCTCGCCGCCGAGCCGGCCGATGATATCGAGGGACCCCACCGAGGAGCGGATGGCGGCGACGATGAGCTTGAGCGCGGTATCTCCACTGGCATGGCCGTAACGGTCGTTGATCGATTTGAAGTGATCGGCGTCGATGACAAGCAGCGTGCCGCCGCCGGCCTGCTCGTCGGCCAGAGCAAGGCTGACCGCATCGACGAAGGCGCCATGATTGAGGCAATTGGTGAGGCTGTCGCGCGCCGCTGCCGCCTCGAGCCTGTCATAGGCCATCTGCAGTTCGAACTGACGGACAGACATGTAGAAAACCATCGGACCGCCCAGCGCGAGCGGGGCGATGATGGCAACGATCAGACCGATTTGGCCGATGCCCTGGGAGAACACTTCGAGAATGATGTAGGAAATCACCACTGAAATCACGACGGCGACCGCCATGTGACCGAGCGTACGTCCAATGATGCCCGCCCAGGCCTGCCGAGGCAGTCTGAATTCTCGTGCCATGGATATGTACCGAAAGTATTTGCGTCCGGGGGCAACCTAGCGGGTAAGGGGTGAACACAATCTTGCCGGGAACGGGAAAATTGGAGCCGCGCCGGATATTGTGAAGTCGGGGGATAAGATGAGGATGTTTTTGGTTTGTTCACTTTGCGCTTGGTAGGCTGATGGGAACGGGCTAAATTGGGGGATGTTGAATATCGTGCGAATCATGGGGATCGATCCGGGGCTGCGGCGCACCGGCTGGGGCATCATCGAGGCTGAGGGAAACCGTCTGCGGTTTATCGCCTGCGGGGTTCTGACGCCGGCCGTCGACCAGGAGCTTTCCCTGCGCCTCGTCCATCTCCACGAAGGGCTGATGCGGTTGATCGCCGAACATCACCCGGCCGAGGCCGCCGTGGAGGAAACCTTTGTCAATGCCGGTGCGCGTTCCACGCTGCTGCTCGGACAGGCGCGCGGCATTGCGGTCATGACTCCAGCTTCAATGGGGCTTCCGGTGGGTGAATATTCGGCCAACCTGGTCAAGAAATCGGTGGTCGGGACCGGGCACGCGGAAAAAAAGCAGATCGAATTGATGGTCAAGACCCTGATGCCCGCCGCCAATTTCAAATCGGCCGACGCGGCTGATGCCCTGGCAATCGCCATTTGCCATGCCCACCATCGTCAACACCGCAAACTGGCAAAGAGCGCATGATCGGCAAACTCAAGGGCATCATCGAAACGCTCGGCGATGACACCGCGCTGATCGACGTCAATGGCGTGTGTTACGAAGCCCATTGCTCGGGCCGCACCCTGCAGGCGCTGCCCCGGGTGGGCGAAGCGGCCGTGCTGTTTATCGAAATGATCGTGCGCGAGGACATGATCCGGCTTTACGGTTTTGCCACCGAGGGCGAAAAGAACTGGTTCAAATTGTTGATGACCGTTCAGGGCGTTGGCTCACGCGTCGCGCTGGGCATTTTGTCGATCCTATCGCCATCCGATCTTTCCTCGGCCGTCGCGCTCCAGGACAAGGCCATGGTGGGTCGCGCATCCGGGGTCGGCCCCAAGCTGGCCCAGCGCATCGTGTCCGAGCTCAAGGGCAAGGTTCCCGCCGGGGTCGCGATCGATGCAGGAGCGATGGGCCTGCAGACCGCTTTGGGCGAAGGGCTCGCCACGGGCAATGTGTCGGATGCCGTCTCGGCACTGGTCAATCTGGGCTACGGACAGGCGCAGGCCTCAAGCGCGCTGGCGCGGGTCGTGGCCAAAGAGGGCGAGGACACGCCCACCGAAAAGCTCATCCGGCTGGGGCTGCGGGAATTGAGTTCGTGAGGTCCGTTGCAATCGGGCGCCGGGGGCAATAGCAAACCAATATGACCGATCTCACCAATGCCGCTGAAGGCCGCGACGACAGTCTCGATGTTTCCCTGCGCCCCTCGGGTTTTTCCGAGTTTATCGGGCAGGAGGCGGCGCGCGCCAATCTGCAGGTGTTCATCGAAGCCGCAAAGCAGCGGCAGGCGGCGCTCGATCATGTGTTGTTCGTCGGCCCGCCAGGGTTGGGCAAGACCACGCTCGCCCAGATCATTTCGCGCGAGCTTGGCGTAGGCTTTCGCGCCACGTCCGGTCCGGTCATCGCCAAGGCGGGGGATCTGGCCGCGCTTTTGACCAATCTCGAAGAGCGCGACGTCTTGTTCATCGACGAAATCCACCGTCTCAGCCCGGCGGTCGAGGAAATTCTCTATCCGGCGATGGAGGATTTCCAGCTCGATCTGATCATCGGAGAGGGCCCGGCGGCGCGCTCGGTGCGCATCGATCTGGCCAAGTTCACCCTTGTGGGCGCAACGACCCGGGCCGGTCTCTTGACCACCCCTTTGCGCGACCGGTTCGGCATTCCGGTGCGATTGAATTTTTACACGCCCGAGGAACTGGTCCAGATCGTCGAGCGCGGCGCGCGGCTGA